>URKC01000016.1:0-30487 GCA_900548295.1 uncultured Collinsella sp. | reverse complement strand
AACGCTCTTTGGCCTTGGGTCGTTTGGCGTAATAACAATGTGTCCGTTAGCCGAGCTGTTTTAGGTTTATTGAAATCTAATGGAGAGAGTTTATTCATTAACTCTAAAAAGTCACGCGCATTCCCCTTCCGAAATTTCGACTAATAGAGAGGCGGTCTACGATGCCCACTTTACTTCAAGATAAATACGAGGCCCGCAAGGCTGAGGTCAACGAGCGGTTTGAGCAGCTTCGCGCTAACGAGGAAGAGCTCAACCGAATCTTTGCCAAGATCTACAACATGGAGGGCGAAGTGCCCATCGAGGTCGAGGATAAGTACGTTTCGGTGGCGCGCATCTTCGATACCGCCGACGAGATTCCCGAGAGCTATAAGGGCAACAAATGCGTGCGTACCAAGCGCGACGAGATCACCTCGCTCATAAGCTATGCCGTGGGCTGTATGTTTGGCCGCTATTCGCTGGATGTGGACGGGCTGGTCCTGGCCGATCAGGGCGCCACGGTCGACGACTATCTGGCAAAGATGCCCAACCCTGACCACGTGACCTTTATGCCCGATGGCGATAACGTGCTGCCCATTACCGATGACGAGTACTTTGACGACGACATCGTGCGCTACTTTATCGACTTTGTGCGCACCGTGTACGGCGAGGAGACGCTCGAGCAGAACCTGGCCTTTATTGCCGAGGCGCTCGGCGGCAAGGGCACCTCGCGCGAGGTAATCCGTTCCTACTTTTTGAGGGATTTCTTTAAGGACCACTGCCAGACCTATAAGAAGCGTCCCATCTACTGGCTGTTCGACAGCGGCAAGAAGAATGGCTTCAAGTGCCTTGTTTACATGCATCGCTACCAGCCCGACCTGTTGGCTCGCATCCGCACCGACTATGTGCATGAGCAGCAGGAGCGCTATCGCTCCCAGATCGGCTATGCCAACGACGCCCTTGCCAGTGCCGAGCGCGGCGAGCGCGTGTGTTTGGATAAGCGCGTCAAAAAGCTCAATGACCAGCTCAAAGAGACCATTGCCTACGAGGAGAAACTACACCACTTGGCAGACCAGATGATTAAGATCGACCTGGATGACGGCGTCAAGATCAATTACGCCAAGTTTCAGGATGTGCTGGCGAAGATTAAATAACTGCAGATACGGTAAGGATATTCATGCCCAAGATCGATGTAGAAGAACAGCTCAAGCTGCGATTTTTGCAGCCGTTGACCGCATGTATGCTGCGCCGTGTGGTGATTTGGCACGATGCGGACGGCGAGTTTGCTCCTGAGTTTGAGCGATTGGCTGCCGAGGGTTTCGACGGCGCGGGGGCCGATGACGGCGTTATGCCCGCTCACGGTGACTTTGAGCGCCCGGTGCGGTTTGTTGAGGCTTGCGAGGGCTGCATGTTTGCCGTAAAGAAGCTCATCAACCGCGATGACCTTGCGAACGATATCTTGCTGTATCGTCGTTGCCCGCGCGGCAGGCTTGATGGCGATTGGCTTGCCGATGTTGAGCTGTATGCCGATCAGTTCCAGGCTGACTATCTTTCGCTTTTGGCCGATCAGCTGGGAATCGAGAATATCGACGCCGTGCGCGAGAGTCTGCGCGAGCACAAGACGTTCTTTGATGCCAAGACCCGCTGCGTTAAGTTTGCCGCGTGTGTTCCGCATGCTTCGGGCGCATCAGATATCGAACTCGGTATCCTTACGGTGATTTTTGGCGGTAAAGAGGTTGGCGACGCGCGCCCCGCGTTTGTGCTGCGCGGCTGTATGACCACGCTGCTGCACGAGGGCCCCGAAGCGCTGGCCGAGTTGGTGGACAAGTACTGCGTGCGCGATGTCCTCGCTGCCTTCATTGTACGTTGCTATGGGTTTGAGGGACCGCTGTATGAGCGCGATTCGCTGCTTGCGCTGGCATCTCATGTGCTCATCACGGCGGCATCCACCGTGCTTCCCGAGGGGGCGCTCAAAGGACTCGAAAGCTATGTGGCTCCCGCCTACGGACCCTATTGCCTTGAGGCGGTGCGTACGTGGGACCAGACTGCCGATGCTCGGGCGTCGAGCGAGGATTTATTTGAGATCTGCCGTTTGGTGGAGGATGCCCGCGGGCTCTTTGCACGGTTTGAGGCCCTGTCGATCGATGTGCTGACCTCGCTTGATGTGTTCCCGTGCGTCAATGAGGCCGTACTCTCGCAGCTGTTCTGCTCGTTTGCTCAGGGCGCGGACCGTGTTGCGGATGCGCGCGCCTTTGCGGCGCGTCGCTGCGACCTAAGCTGGTACCGCCGTGTCGAGAGCTACTTTGACCTGCTTGTCGCTGTGGCCGATATGTGTGCGTTTAGGCAGGCGCACGCGGGCGGGTTCCATCTGGCGCAGCCCCAGCAGGTGTGGGATGCCTACACGTCCGATTGGTATGCCATGGACGCTGCCTATCGCCATATGTGCACCGCGTATCTGCGGGCGCGCTCCGTCGAGTGCGATGTGCTCGAGGAGCCTGCCCGAGCTGTGGTGGACTGGGCGGAGAATCTCTACAGTAACTGGTTCCTGGCCGATGCTAATGCATGCTGGGCGACCGCTGCGCAAGGGGAGTGGGCCGATTGCGGCTACATCGAGGGTCCCGCACGGCAGGATGAATTCTACTGGCATGTACTGCCCACCTTTGTGGGCTCTACCAAAACGACGGTCGTTATCGTGAGCGACGCGCTGCGCTATGAGGTGGCCCGCGACGTTGCGGCGCTGCTCGAGCGCGAGCGCGGCGGCAACGTCAAGGTCTCTAGCATGCAGGCGGTCTTTCCCTCCATTACCGAGGTGGGTATGCCCGCGCTGCTGCCGCACCAGGCGCTTGGGCTTGCAGCGGATGGCACGTACGTGCTGGCTGACGGCATGCCCACTTCGACGACTCCGCAGCGCGAGGCCGTGCTTGCCAACGTTGAGTCTACGGGCCGCGCTTTGCGCTCGAGCGCATACCTCAACATGGCGGGAACCGAGCGCAAAGCGCTGCTCAAAGACTCCAAGCTCGTTTATCTCTACCACAACAAGATCGATGCCACGGGCGAGAAGGCCGCTACGCAGGATGACGTCTTCGATGCCTGTGCGGACACCGTGGAGGAACTTGCCACGTTGGCGCGTCGCGTGTGCACCGACGCCCCGGGCGCACGTGTTGTTATAACGGCGGATCACGGCTTTATCTACACGCGTCGGGAACTCAACGAGTGCCAGATGCTCGGCAAGTCAGACCTTCCCTTCTTTGACGCTCCCGTTATGCACGGCAAGCGTCATCTGGTGGTGCCCAACGAGGCCGTGACCAAGCTTTCGGACGAGGCGCGCGGGGTGTTTGTTAATGTTGATATGGGACTTTTGGGTGCCGGCTTTGAGGGGTTTGCCCCGCGCGAGAACGTGCACTTTAGGCGTCCCGGCGGTACTAACAACTACGTCCACGGCGGCATGAGCCTGCAGGAGCTTTGCGTGCCCGTTATCGGATTTTGGCGCGCACGCTCGGGTTCCAAGGACTTTGTCGATACGCGTGCAGCGACGCTACGCGTACTAAGTGAGGGACGCCGTGTGACCAACTCGCTCTTCTCGGTCAACCTGATCCAGGAAGAGCCCGCCCGGGGCAAGATCCTTCCGTGTGAGTACGAGCTGGTGTTTACCGACGCAAGCGGCAACGAGGTGAGCGATACGGTCAAAGCGCATGCCAACAAGGTCTCTGCAAACTCGCAGGATCGCGTGGTGCATGCCAAGTTTGCGCTGCATGCGGCCAATGGGTTCTCGGCCAAGGATCCGTACTATCTGGTCTGCCGCGAACGTGAGACGGGCAAGATCGTTTGGCGCGAGACGTACACCATCGCTGTTTCGTTTGCCCCTGTTGCTGACTTTGGTTTTTAGGAGTGTGCCCTATGTTTGATAGCCATGACGACGATCTATGGGAAGTTCCCTCGATTGATGTGAATACGCCCGTGCAGGCTGCGGTGCCTGCAGGGGAGGCCGTGCCTGCCCCGGAGGCTGAGGCTGCCGCAGAGGCCGTGGCCGCTGCGCCTGTCCCGGAGCCGATGGAGACCGCTGCGCCCGCTGAGGTCGTGGCGCCCGCCGAGGACGAATCCTCGACCGATGGCTATGCCCAAGCCGTGGCCGAGGCTCCCGAGGACGACGGCTACGATATGGATGGACTGGACGGCAAGCTGCTCGAGCACTTTGGCGGCAAGATCGTGCGCAAGGACCTCACGGCCCTTATGAAGCGTGGCGCCAACGTGCCCACCTTTGTGCTGGAGTACCTGCTGGGCATGTACTGCTCAACCGATGACGAGGATGCCGTGGCAGAGGGCCTGGAGCGCATCCGCAAGATCCTCACCGATAACTACGTGCGTCCCGACGAGTCCGAGCGCATCAAGTCCAAGATTCGCGAGCTGGGTCGCTTTACCATCATCGATAAGGTGACGGCCAAGCTCGACGAGTACAAAGACATCTACGTGGCGTCGTTTGCCAACCTGACCATTGAGCCGTTTGTGATGCCGGCCGAGTACGTGCGCGACTATTCCAAGATTCTCCAGGGTGGTATTTGGTGCATTATGAGCATCGAGTATCGTCGTCCCATGGAAGAGGAAGACGAGTTTGGCATGGAAGTCTTTGGCGACGATGCGCCGCGCCGCTCCAAGGCCAAGCGCAAAAAGCGCGGGCCCGAGGACTCTCCGTTTAGCGTGGCGTCGCTCACGCCCATCCAGATGCCCAACCTGGACCTGGACGCCATGATCGAGGAGCGTCAGTATTTCTCGCGCGACGAGTGGCTCAACATGCTGCTGCGCTCTGCCGGCTATGAGCCCAGCGAGCTTTCGGAGAAGGAGCGCCTGCACTTTATCGAGCGCATGGTGCCGCTGATCGAGCGCAACTACAATCTGTGCGAGCTTGGTCCCCGTGGCACCGGCAAGAGCCACATCTACAAAGAGGTTTCGCCCTACGCCATTTTGCTTTCGGGCGGGCAGACCACCACGGCCAACCGGTTCGGCCGCATGAACTCCATGCGCGCCGATCGCGTGGGCTTGGTGGGCCATTGGGATTGCGTGACGTTCGACGAGGTCGCCGGCATGCGCTTTAAGGACACCAACGCCGTGCAGATCATGAAGGACTATATGGCGAGTGGCAGCTACGCGCGCGGCCGCGACCAGATTAACGCTGATGCCTCCATGGTCTTTGAGGGCAACATCAACGACACCGTGCAAAACGTCCTTAAGACCACGCACCTGTTTGATCCGTTCCCGCCGGAGTTTAACAACGATTCGGCCTTTTTCGACCGTATCCACTATTACCTGCCGGGCTGGGAGATTCCCAAGATGCGCTCGAGCCTGCTGACCGGGCACTACGGCTTAATCACCGACTGCCTGTCGGAGTTTTGCAAGGAGATGCGCCGCAAGGACTTTACGCATCATATCGACCGTTACTTCCGCTTTAACAGCGACTTTAACAAGCGCGACGAGATTGCCGTGCGCAAGTCCTTTAGCGGCCTGGCCAAGCTGCTGTTCCCCGATGAGGCTATGGACAAGGACGACGTCCGCTGGCTGCTGGACTATGCCATCGAGGGCCGTCGTCGCGTAAAGGAGCAGCTCAAGATTATGGCGGGCGTCGAGTTTATCGATGTCAACCTGGGCTATATGGATGCCGACAATCCGCAGGACGTGCACGTGGTGCGCGTGCCGGAGCAGTCCGAGGATACGTTGATTCCCGATGGCCCGCTGCTGTCCGGTCACGTGTTTGGCGTGGGCAGGTCGCAGGGCGGCGAGGTTGCCGTGTACAAGCTGGAGAACAAGGCTGTCGCCGGCGAGTGCAAGTTTAAGCACGAGGGCGTTGCCTTTAACAAGCCGGTGCGCGATACGCTGGAGGCCGCGTTCGACAACTTTGTGAACCTGGCGAACCGTGTGGCGCCGGGCATGCACATTGGCTCCAAGGACTATCTGCTGTTCTATAACGACCTGCAGAGCAAGGGCCTGTCCGAAGAGGTCTCTCTTGCCGAGTTTGTGGGCCTGTGCTCCGCGGCGTGCAACCGCCCGGTGATGTCCGCGCTGGCGGTTCCGGGAATCTTGCGCATGTCGGGCTCTATGGACGAGATCCGCGGGCTCGAGGACATTATGCGCGTGGCCAAAAACGCCGGCGCCAAGCGCGTGATTTTGCCGCTGAGCGCCATCGCGGGCCTGCAGAGCGTGTCGTCCGAGATTATCTCGGGCTTGAGCCCGGTGTTCTACATGGATGGCGACCCGGTCGACGCCGCGAAGAAGGCGCTGGATCTGTAGGAGTGCGGGCGAGCGGGGCGTCCGGTGTTCGGGCGTTCCGCGAACATGTTGGTGCGTAGTGCGTGAGGAGGCCTGCCGTGGCAGACGAGCGTTCTGCTGGTGAACTGCTCGACGAGCTGTTTGGCTTTGAGTCGGTAGCCAAGCGTCAAGCGGCGCTTGAACAGTACGATCGCGGGGAGTTGGTGCGCAAGGCGTGCTCCCGCGAGCTGTTGGGCGTGCTTAGGGGCGTCGAGGCTGCCGAGCTCACTGCGCGCGACTCTGCCGTGCGGGCTGTTGATACGTACGTGCGCCGTGTTGAGGGCGCTGCGCTTGCACGCGCTCGCAAGCAGGCGGGCATTGTTGGTCCGCTGTGGATGGAGCGTCGCTATGCTGCCTTTTTGCGCATGGAGGACAAGGCCGAGCTGCTGGCCCGTTTGGAGCAGACGCTTGCGTTTATCGAGGTAAAGCTACGTGCGAATACGGCGGCCAAGGTTCGTGCGGCGTACGATGTCGCGGGGGCTATGGTGCTACAGGGCGTGGCGCGCCTGAATGGCGTGCGCGTTGTGGATGCCGTGCCCCTGGATGCCGATCTGCTGTGCACGCAGCTGGAGCAGTTGCGTTGTGCCGCCGATGCGACGGACCTTGCGGGTATGATCACGGCGACGTTTGAGTCTGAGCTGAGTGCGACGGGGTCGCAGGACGCAGGCGGGCTTGTGGGCGACGTGGCCGGTGATGTTGCTGGCGACGTGGCGTTGGAGCGCGAACTTACCAACGTGCGCGGCGCTGCGCAGCGGGCGCGCTTGGCAGCGCAGGCGTATCGGGCCGAGCGTGCCGCCCGCGTTGCGGGGAGCACGGTTGAGCTTTCGGGGCTGCCGGAGCCTGCTTGCGTTGCGTGCGAGACGGCGTGCGATGCCGGTTTGCTTTCCGAGCTGTCCGTTCAGGTTAAGAAGGCGTTTGAGACCTACCGTCGCGTTGTTGCCGATGGCGGGTTGTTCCGTGCCTTTGGCACCGGCTCGCTGCATGGGATTTGCCGGGGTAGCAGTTATTTCGACTACGATGATCGGTTTGACGAAGACGTGTTGGTGGGCGAGTACGACGGTGCTACCAGGCACAATGTCCGGCGCGAGGTTGCGATTCCCGAGCTTGTGGACGAGGCTTCGGCCGACGGCGGCGACTCGCTCGAGGTTGCCGTGGCGCGCATGCGTGAGTTTAACGGACGGCGCTACGATGGGGTGCTGGATGAGGATCCTGCGCGCCATGTGAATGCGTTTTGGTATGGACTCAAAAAGCTCAGCCAGTACTGCGAGGCCGCCGTGCGTGTGGACGAGCGTGCTTGGGATTGCTTTATCGATAAGGTGCAGTTTGCTTACGACGAGCCCGTGGGGCGTTTAGCCACGCAGATGGATGACAAGCAGGTTGCGGCTTTTGTTGCCGCTGTGAATGCGCTCGGCGCTGCTGAGTAGGGGCCTGATCCGGTAGGGGGTCACCATGAAAATCGACATTAATGTTGACCAGCTGCGCGAGAGTATGATCGACCGTGCGGGGAGTGCAGCCGGCGTGGGTTTTCCGGCTGCCATGCTCGACGTAGTGGATATCGAGGACGAGTCGCCCCAAGAGCTGCTAGCCCGAGCCGAGCGCGAAGGCCTCGACCTCCGCGACTTTGCTGTCGATGGCGACGCTGAATGATGGTCACCTTTGCTATTGACGAACATATGTTTGTATTTTATACTCATGCTTGAATATACGTCCAACTTCATGGTATAAATTAGGTGGTCATCTCTTAAGAGAGGGCTTCCAAGTGCCGGGGACGTTTTCCCCGGCTTTTTTATTAAGGATTGCCCATGCGAGAGCTGAGTATCTTTATTGATGAATCTGGAAGCGATGATCTTCGTGAAAAATACTATCTGGTTGCCTTTGTTTTTCATGAACAAAATATTCCCATCGCTGAGGGAATAGAGAAATATGAAAGGGCGGTAGCCGATAGCGGATTGCCGCTCCTTCCGTTCCATGCTTCTCCTCTCATGAATGGAAAAGATCAGTTCAAGGACTTGGACATCAGTGAGAGAAAAAGGCTGTTTTCACTATTTCGAGTTATGTTTCGACATTTGCCCATCTCGTACAAGGTGTTTGTATTCAAGACGCATCGGTATCGAACTCTCAAACAGATCGCTGATGCGATGCGGCGTGAAATCATCGATTTCATATTCGATAATTTGAGTTGGTTTCAGCAGTTTGATGCTGTGAAGATTTACTACGACGGAGGACAGGGTTCGGTTTCGAGTGCGCTCCACAAGGCAATCGATTACGCTTTGGCTAAAAATGCAGTTATCTATAAGCCGACAACTTCATCGGATTACTATTTGGCTCAGGCTGCGGACTATATCTGTACCATTGAGTTCACGAGTCTGAAATATCAGGCGAATAAGCAGACTAATACTGACCAGAAGTTTTTTGGTGGTAGTACTGCGTTTAAAAAAGGCTTACTAAAAGAAATAAGAAAGAAGGCTGTCGTCTAATGGGCAGGCCTCGTATTGCATAAAAAATGCCGGAGGTAAGACCCCGGCTCTTGGAGGCCCCTCTATTCGAGGGTACCGACATCTTTATAACAGAAACCGCATGTCGGGTCTACACGAGACATTTCGCTCGATTTCCTGTTGACCTAAAAACAAAAATGCCGGGGGGATCCCCCGGCCCTTGACTGCCCTCCATAAAGGAGCGCAATCCATTTATACCATGGTTGCGATGCGAGCGGTGGCTCATTCGGTCTTCTTTTTCCTCAGCTTCTTGCTGAAGTTCTATTTAATGTGACAAAGGGACTGCCCCTTTGTCATATGGGGCGACGGGGTGTTTGTGCCCACAGCTGTGCGAAAATGCATGATAAACCGTCGCAACGGAGTCCAACGACGTCGCGGCGGTTCTATTATGGCCACCCGCCGGCTAAGTGAGTAGGCTTTTTTGGAAATGCTGAGCACCCGAAGTCTTTTCTTCAACAAACCCGCAGGTCACAGACTTGTGCTTTGGTGACGTGGTCGGCGATTCGACAAAAGCCTACTCACTTAGTCTTGAGAGACACTAACTGTCCTCAACGAGACCCCTGTCGGGGCGATTGATGCTCAAATGTAGCCAATTCGGGATGTGTCTCTTTTAGCTACCCCATGGCCACTACGACGCCAGCGTGGCGATGACGGCTTCGTCGCCGGCGTGGACTTGGGTGTTGCCGTCGGGGATGATCGTTTGGCCGTCGCGCTTGAGCATCACGACGATAAAGGGGTGCTTGCCTTGCGGCACGTCGCGCAGGCGCTGACCGGCCAGGCGTCCATGGGGCGTCACGGTGACCTCGCGCAGCGTAACCTCGGCACGCTCCTCAAACGTCGGCGCGGCCATAACCAGAAGGTCGCCTTCTTCGATCACGGTATCCCCGTTGGGCAGCACCGGGTGCGCACCGTCTCGAAGCACCAGGATGACGAGCATGTTCGTAGCGCTGCCAATATCGGCAAGCGAGCGCCCGGCAAACGGATGTCCAGCTCCCACCTTGAGCTTAACAAACGACATGCCGTCTTCGTCGCGGTAGTCGTTAAACGTGCGGCGCACGTCGCCTTCTGCGTCGATCATGTCGAGCTTTTTCGCCACCGCCGGCAGTAGCGAGCCCTGCACCACGATGCTCGATACGGCAATCACAAACACCAGGTCAAATAGGTCGTGACCGCCGGGAATACCGGTCACCACGGCAAAGAGGCTAAATACGACCGAAGCCGCGCCGCGCAGGCCCGCCCAGCTCACGAGTGCAACCTGGCGGGGGTTCGTCTTAAAGGGCGCCAGCAGCGCACCAACAGCGATGGGGCGGCTCACGAAGAGCATAAACGCCATGAGCGCCAGGCCCGGTAGCAGCATTTGCGGCAGGCGGGCGGGCGTCACGAGCAGGCCGAGCAAAAAGAAGATGGTCATCTCGGCCATTTCGGTGAGGGTATCGAAGAAGTGCGCCATCTCGACCTTGCCGGTGATGTCGCTGGCACCCAGCACGATGCCGGCCAGGTATACGGCCAAAAAGCCGTTGCCACCCAGATAACTCGGCAGCGCGTAGGCAACGATCGCCACGGCGAACAAAAAGATGGTCTGCGCGCCCTCGGCCGTTGCGTGTGCGCGCTCAATCAGACGGCTGGATGTCCAGCCGATGGCAAAGCCCAGCCCCGCGCCCAGGATGATCTGCTTGGCCAGCAGCATGGGGATGTCGATGTTGCCGCCGGCCGCGAGGGTCGCGAGCACCGCGGTGAGCATGTAGGCGACGGGGTCGTTTGAGCCCGATTCGACCTCGAGCAGCGAGTCGGTGCCGCCGCGCAGCGACAGGTTGTGTTCGCGCAGCACGCTAAAGACGCTCGCCGCATCGGTCGACGCCACGACTGAGCCCAGCAGCAGGCCGCCGATCCAGTCGAAGCCCAGTACAAAGTGCGCAAACGCACCCGTAATGCCAGCAGTGATGACGACACCGAGCGTGCTCAGCAGCACCGCGGGCGCGGCGACGGGTTTGGCACGGTCGATGTTGGTGTTAAAGCCGCCGTAGAACATGATGAACAGCAGCGCCGTGCTGCAGACGGTTTCGGTGAGCGCATAGTCGCTAAAGTCGATATGCGTCGGGCCGTTGACGCCCAGCAGCATGCCCAGCGCGATAAAGATGAGCAGGGTGGGGAAGGGGAGCTTTTTGCCGACGGGTTTGATGGTCAGACACAGAATAATGACGAGGCCGATAAAGAGAAGTATCTGGTTCATGGATGGTGTCCGCTCCTGGGTGGTTGGCGTGGCACGGTCAGTTGTCTGCGGTTATTTGTACCCAAAGGTGGTGGGTTTATGGGCCTGGATTGCGGGCGTGCGCATTTTCGACACGAGGCTGCGATGCGAGCGTCGCTGGTCGGGGCGCTGGGCCAGACGGCGTGGCGTGAGCGGCGCGGGTTGGCAGGCGTGCGCTGGCGACCGTTGACGGTATGCAACCCTTTCCAGCTTTATTACAACGGAGTACAATGGGTAACGTTTAAGTTCAACTTGAAGTTTTAGTTGCGGCTCCGGGCTTCGGCCGCAATGTAAAGAGAGGCGTTCCATGGCGATCTATGTGACATCTGATGCTCACGGGCACGTGCGTGCGCTTGACGAGGCCCTGTCCAAGATTTCGCTGGCGTCCGACGATACGCTGTACGTGCTGGGTGACATGATCGATCGCGGGCCCGATCCGGTTGGCGTTATTAAGCTCGTGCGCTCGCTACCCAACGCTCGCGTGCTCAAGGGCAATCACGAGCAGATCATGCTCGATGCCATCATTGGCCAGGATCCGCTCGATGCCGAGACCTGGGATATCAACGGCGGTTGGACTACCCGTCAGCAGCTCAACGATATGGAATTTGAGGCGTACGAGGAGCTCGTGCGTTGGATGGCGACGCTGCCGCTCTACGCGGTAGCCGAGACTGACGAGCGCCCGTACCTGCTGGTACATGCCGGCATCCAGACCGAGGCGGCGCGGGCGTTTTTGCTTGAACATGGGGTTGATTGTGCCGATGGTGCCGGAGCGGTTAGCGCCGATCGCGAGCTACTACAGCAGATGCTTGCGGTGCAGTCGTCCGATGACTTGCTGTGGATTCGTCATGGCTACTGGGATGCGTCGACGGGGCTGCTTTCTGCCGAGGGCAAGGGTCCGGTCGTGGTGAGCGGCCACACGCCCACGGTGTCGCTTGGACGTTATTGCGAGGTCGGCGGCCTGGCGGGGCTCGATGAGGAGTCGGGCCGTGGGCAGATCGTGCGCCTGGGCGGCGAGGACACCGCCGGCGTGCCCGATCGCATCGACATCGACTGCGCCGCCGCCACTGGTTCCGAGTTCGGCCGCGTCGGCATCCTGCGCCTGGATGATGGTGCGGAGTTCTACGCAAATATCAAGCCTGGAGAATGATGGCGCAAGGGGTCGCTAATTTGGGACGGGCTTTTTTGACTGCTTTTGCCCTTCTGCCAACCAAATGATTTTTCTGGGACGGGGATTAAATAATCATTTGGCTGCCCGCTGGCTAAGTGAGTAGACTTTTTTGGAAATGCCGAGCAGCCGGCAAATTTGCCTCAACAAAACCGCAGGTCACTGACTTGTGTTTTGCCTGTGTGGTCAGGGATTCGGCAAAAGTCTACTCACTTAGTTTTGCGTGTCGCAAATCGTCCGCAACGAGACCCCAGCCGGGGTGATTCCATCGTTAATTCCGGTGACCGGGGGCAGCTAATTAGGCGCCGTATGGGTTACGGTCGCGTTCGATGCGCTGGCGTATGTGGGTGTACTCGATAATCAGCAGCACCAGGAGTAGGGCCATGACCGCAAGGTAGCTCACCACAGCGCCCATCAGACCCAGCAGCTTAATCAGGATCACCGGCAGCACCACGCTTACGGCGAAGCAGATCAGGTAGATCTTGGTGACATCGCCGGCGTGGCGCAACACCGTGATGATGGCGTAGATAAAGTCGATTGCCGCGGTGATGCCGCCGGCGACAACCATTAGCAGTGCCAGCGTGCGGTAGCGCTCAAAGTTGAGGCCGTACATAAAGCTCATGATGGGGATGCCGGGGCCTGCCATAAATGCGGCGCACGCTCCGGTAATGACCACAATCAGTGCCATAACGGCAACAATAATCAGGTCAAAGCGGCGACGCTTGCGCGGATTTGCCCAAATGCTCGACAGGCGCAGGAGCTGTGGTTTATAGATAAATCCAATGCTCAACAAAATTGCCTGCGCCGGAAAGAACAGTGCATTAAAGTACAGCTGATACTTGTAGGCCAGCGTGCCCTCCATCACGAACTTGGGCATGCTCTCGATAAGGTTGAACAGGAACAACGCACCAAAGAGCGGGGCGCACTGGACAAACAGGTGGCCGACCTCGCGCAGGCTCACGCGGCGCGATTTTTCGGTTTCGAGCAGGGCGAGCGGGGCGGTGACCAGCACGAGCGAGGCAATCGCGGCGATGCCCATGGCCATGGCCGCGATGGGCATGCTGCGCGTAAGGAACAGCGCCACGCTAAAGACCACGATGACGCCGACGGAGCGCAGCGTTTGGCTCATGCCGGCCAGGTAGAGTTTATCGGCCTGCTGCAGGCGGCCCTCGTATACGTCCGCCACGCCGTCGATCACCTTATAGAGGTAGACGCCCAGGCCGATCGTGGCCATCTGCGCATCGTAGCCGCGGGCGCTGCTGTATACCAGGCCGCATGCCAGCGCGAGCGCTCCGCAGAGCCAGCGGTTGAGCTGGTAGGAGGCGAAGGAGGTCTTTTCGTCGATGTCCGAGACCTGAAAGTTGCGCACGCCGTAGTTGCACGCGATCATGATGAGCGTGCCGGTGACAAAGGCGATGGAGAACTTGCCGGCTTCCTCGGGGCCCACGAGCTGCGTCGACACAATGGTGAGCAGCGGAAACGCCATGCCCCATACGGCGGTGCCCAGGGTATTCCAAAGGTAGTCGCGTCGGGTGGCGTGATCTTCGTACTCGGCTTCTTGCGTGGAGAAGCCGCCGCCGTAGACGGCTCCGAGCAGGCGGTTCCACCAGGCATTGACCATGCGGTGGATGGGGCCGGGTTGGCGATCGCGCTCGCGGCGACGGCGCGTGGCCTGGCTGCTGTCGGGGCCGCCGGCGTTGCGCTGGCTCAGCTCCTGGATGCGCGCGAGCTCTTCGGCCGTGTGGGAGGCAGGGAACAGGCCGTTCTCGATGCGTCCGCCCTGGGCCTTTGCGGTGCCGTTGCTCGCTACGGCGGGGTCGGCGACGCCATTGCGGCGGGCGATGGCACGGCGGATGCTATCGAGAGGCGTGATACTCAAGGCGGTTCCTTTCTCCTACTGCGCTCTAGTATAGTCGCGGTGGTGTCCATTCGTGTTTTTGAGCAGGTTGTTCAATAATTTCGGCGGCGCCATTCAGTAGCCGGCACTCGGGGACGCTCCTTGGTTGTTGCCTGTTCAAGAGTGTCCCCAACGATTAGTCGTTTAAAAACGTCCCCAATGACTAGGCCGCTTGCCTGCGATTTTTGACCGTTGGGCGGGCTTGCCGCCCTTGCCGCAAAAACGTTTTTGCATATCGGGTACAACGGGCTTTACGTGAGTAAAGTGCGCGTCGTGTCCTCGTGTCGCGTTTTTAAAGGAGGCCCCATGCCTGGTGTTACCCCTGCAGATGTTTTGTCCAACTTTGGTATTACGCTGGTCGAAGATCCCGCCGAGAATCAGCCCCGTCTGCTGGTCGATCTACCCGCCGCGGAGCTCGTCGAGCACGCTATCCGCCGCGAAGAAGGCCGCATGGCATCCAACGGCGCGCTGGTGATCGAGACGGGGGAGCGCACTGGTCGTTCCCCCAATGACCGCTTTATCGTTGACACGCCCGACGTGCACGACAAGATCGCCTGGGGCGCCGTCAACCGACCGCTTTCGATCGAGAGCTACGAGACCATCAAGGCCGGCATCGTCGACTACCTCAACGAGCGCGACGTGTTCGTCACCCGCGGCATGGCCGGCGCCGACCGCAACCACACGCGCCGACTGCTCGTCGCCTGCGAGCGCGCCAGCCAGGCACTCTTCATTAAGCAGATGCTCGCCCGCCCGCTTGCCCGCGAAATCGCGCGCACCGGCGAGCCGGACTTCTGTGTGCTCGCCGCGCCGGGCTACCAGTGCGATCCCGCCATCAAGGGCCTCAACTCCAGCGCCGCCGTGGTCATTAACTTCCAGGAGCGCGTGATTCTGGTCGCCGGCACCGGCTACTCCGGCGAGATCAAAAAGTCCATTTTCAGCGTCATGAATTACCTGCTGCCCGTCGAGGACGACGTGCTGCCCATGCATTGCTCGGCCAGTATGGACCCCGTCACGCATGAGACCGCCGTGTTCTTTGGCCTCTCCGGCACCGGCAAGACCACGCTTTCGGCCAACCCCACGCGCCTGCTGATCGGCGACGACGAGCACGGTTGGTCCGACATGGGCATCTTCAACATCGAGGGTGGCTGCTACGCCAAATGCGAGGGCCTGGACGCGTTCCACGAGCCCGAAATCTTCAACGCTGTCCGCTTTGGCGCGATCTGCGAAAACGTGGTGCTCGACGAGAACCGCAAGCCCAGCTACGACGACATCTCGATCACGCACAACACACGCGTGGCATACCCTGTGGAGCACATTCCCAACGCGTGGACCAAGGGCATGGGCACCACTCCAAGCGTCGTGCTGTTCCTGACCTGCGACGCCTTTGGCGTGTTGCCGCCCATCTCACGCCTGACGGCCGATGCCGCCATGTACCACTTCGTGACGGGCTTTACGGCCAAGATCCCCGGCACCGAGGTCGGCGTCACCGAGCCCACGCCCACGTTCTCTTCGCTGTTTGGCGAGCCGTTTATGCCGCTCGACCCCATGGTCTATGCCAAGATGCTCGGTGAGCGCATCGCCGACGGCCGCACCCGCGTCTATCTGGTCAACACCGGCTGGATCGGCGGCGGCTACGGCGTTGGCCATCGCATTGAGCTGGCCTACACGCGCGCCCTGGTCGCGCGCGCCCTCGACGGCACCATCGAGGACAGCGAGTTCGTCCACGACGATATCTTTAACGTCGACATTCCCACCACGTGCCACGGCGTGCCCGACGGCATCCTGGTGCCGCGCCAGTACTGGCAGAGCACCGCGCGCTACGACGAGGCGGCGCACAACTTGGCCGTGATGTTCGAGGAGAACTTCGAGAAGAAGTACTCACACCTGCCCGAGTCCGTCAAGGCCGCCGGCCCGCACGCTCAGGTGCCCGCCGACGCCCGTCATCGCGGCCGTGGGCTGCTGGGACTTCGCCACTAGCGTCGCTTCAGGTCCAAAACCGCCACAAAGGTGCCTGTCCCCTTTGTGGCGGTTTTGCTCGCGCGGATGACTCGGGTTACAATACGCCTGACATATTGCCCCCTTCTCCGGATGGGGGCAGCGTAAGCGCTCTTGTGGCGGCACCGTAGGACTTTGAAGGTGGCCGTCGTAAGGGCGCTTTTTGTTTAGGCACCCGGGCTCGGGCGCATGCTATGAAGGGAGAGCGCATGAAGAGCTTTATTGCCGAGGATTCGTTTTGGGAGCTATTTCCGCAGGCGGCTGTCGGTGTTGTGGTCGTAAAGGGCATGAAGCCCGCGGCTCAGATTCCTCAAGAGGACGTTGATGCGATTGCCGCGTTGCTCGACCGCGCCAATATCGATGCGGAGCGTCATCTGACCAGCGATACGATCAGCGAGAACGCACCGGTCAAGGCATGGCGCGAGGCTTATCGGCTGTTCAAGACCAAAAAGGGCGCGCGTTGCTCAATTGAGAACCTGCTCAAGCGCGTGCTCAAGGGCAAACCGGTGGGCCACATTACGCCCGCGGTGGACATCTGCAACACGGTGTCACTGACCTACGCGCTGCCCGTTGGCGGCGAGGACCTGCATGCGATTGAGGGGGATCTTCGCTTGAAGGTGACTGACGGCGGCGATGCGTTCCTGCCACTTGGCGAGGAAACGGATGACCCGACGCTGCCCGGCGAGCTCGCCTACATCGATGATGCGGGCGCCGTATGCCGCTGCTGGAACTGGCGCGATGGCGTTCGCACGGCGCTGTCCGACGATTCGGCCGATGCATTCCTGGCGATTGAGTGCGTGGAGCCCGAGCGGATGGGGGATTGCCAGGCTGCCGTTGATCGTCTCGCCGAGTTGCTCGAGCGCTATCTGGGAGCGACGGTTGTCGTTAAGACGCTTGTGACCCGCGACAATCCCTGCGTGGAACTGTAACGACGCCTGCGGATCATGTTCGCCGGTCAAAACCACTACAAAGGTGCCTGTCCCCTTTGTGGTGGTTTTTATGTTGATGGGTTAACAAATGGGATATTTGGGTATGGGTGTTGCCTTGTGCGGCTAAGATGTTTACCCGTTAGCATCATGCAAGCGAAAGGCGGTCGTCTCCCATGCAGCAGAACGACGAGACACGTTTCGAGGACTTTGTCGGACTGATCAGCGGGCTCTACAAGGAGATCCAGCGCATTAAGACATCCGAGGGCGCAAGGCTGGGCCTCAAGGGCTCCGACGTTATGTGCCTGTACTATCTTGAGCGCAGCAAGGACGGCCTGACTGGCGCTGACCTGGCTCGCATGGCAGGCGTGACCCGTGCCGCCGTTTCGCGCACGCTCGCGCATCTGGAGGAGGGCGGCTACGTCGAGGTCGACGACTCGGGTGATGCGGCCGTTAAGTATCGTGCCCCGGTGCGCCTGACCGCTCTGGGCGGCGAGAGCATGAGCGAGGCGGACCGCATCATTCGCGAGGTGCTCGACACCACCGGTAAGGCTATGGGTGTGGAGCAGCGCGAGCAGATGTATGCGTCGCTGCGTACGATTCTCAACACCCTGCGTGAGATCTAAGGCCGCCAAGGCATTTGCTTCCCATTAAAAACTGCATAGTCCCGTTTGGGCGCGTATGCCGTGCCGGGGCATTGCTGTCAAAATTCCCCGCGCGGGACCTGCGCAAGAAAGGATTCGTTATGTCCGTCCGCATTATTACCGATTCCGCAAGCGATATGTCGCCGGCCGAGCATCCGGCGCTGGCCGTTTTGCCGTTGTCCGTCACCTTTGGCACCGATGTGTATATGGATGGCGTCGACATCGATCACCAGCGCTTTTACGAGATGCTTGTGGAGCGCGATGAGCTGCCCAAGACCGGTCAGGTCAACCCGTACGCCTTTTCGCAGGCGATTGCCGAAGCGCGTGAGGCCGGCGATGGGGCCGTGATTATTACCGTGGGCGCCAAGCTCTCGGGCACCAACCAGAGTGCTCGTACGGCACTTGCCGAGGCGCCGGGCGGCGACATGTTCGTCGTGGACAGCAATAACGTGACCTTGGGCGAGCGCGTGCTGGTCGAGTATGCGCTGCGCCTGGTGGACGAGGGCCAGGGCGCGGCTCAGGTTGCGGCGGCTGTCGAGGCCGTGCGCGACCGCGTGGTGGTTATCGGTCTGCTCGAGACGCTGGAGTACCTGGTGCGCGGCGGTCGCCTGTCTGCTGCGGCCGGTGCCGTGGGTACGCTGCTCAACGTAAAGCCCGTGGTGGCTGCCGAGGACGGTCTGATCGTGCAGCTGGGCAAGGCGCGCGGTTCCAAGAACGGACGTAACCTGCTCAACCAGAAGGTCGAAAAGGCGGGCGGCATCGACTTTTCCATGCCGCTGGCGCTCGGCTATACGGGCCTTTCGGATGCGGTGCTCAAGAAGTATATCGAGGACAGCGCGGCACTGTGGGCTGGCCACACCGAGGGCGAACTGCCCGTTCACACCATCGGCGCCACCATCGGCACCCATGTAGGCCCCGGCGCCGTAGCCGTAGCCTTCTTCCAGCCCGTTAACTAGCCCACCTGCCAAAACCACCACAAAGGGGACAGGCACCTTTGTGGTGGTTTATGCTATTCCGGGTGGAAGGGAGTGAGCAATGGTGTCTGAGGGCTTTTTTGAGCGGGTGTACGAGGTGGTCGAGCAGATTCCCGAGGGGATGGTCGCCACGTATGGTCAGGTGGCGCTGCTTGCTGGACGTCCACGAAGTGCGCGGTACGTGGGGTATGCCCTGCATGGCAATCCGCGTCCCGGCGAGATTCCCTGTCACCGCGTGGTGTTTGCCGATGGCCGCATATGCGATGGTTTTGCTTTTGGCGGTCCCGATGCTCAACGTGAGCTTTTGCTAGGGGAGGGTGTGGCGTTTAAGGACGACATGCACGTCGACTTGGCCGCCTGTCGCTGGCCTGCAGGGCTCTAGCGGCTCTGCCGTGGCTTAAACCACCACAAAGGTGCCTGTCCCCTTTGTGGTGGTTTTGGCAGGTTTACCGAGGTTAACTTATGGAGAAGGTATGGCGGCGCGGTTTGTCGCAGCAAAGTAAACCACGGTGAACTATATTGTTTTCAGCAACGGAGCAGGCAATAGGCGATGAAAAAGCCTGCCCTGTTGAGTTTGATTCGCATTCCTCCCCTCTGTGCGATTCAACGGTGTACTTCGGGAACAGGCCCGCTGGCAACTATCTGCCAGCGGGCCTGTTCCTGTTTCGGTGAGGATTCAGCCTCACCGTCTATGTTGTGCGAAGGCGCTTTGCCTAGTACACCATGCCCATGGCGTCCTGAACCTCGGCCAGGGTCTGCTCGGCAATCTCGTTGGCGCGACGGTTGCCCTCGTGCAGCACGTCCTTCACATAGTCCAGATCGTTCTCATAGCGCTGACGACGCTCGCGGATCGGCGCGAAGTACTCGTTGACGGCCTCGGTCACGTACTTCTTGAGCTGGCCGGAGCCGCCCATGCCAATCTCCTCGGCAATCTCGACCTCGGAACGGCCGGTGCAGATGGCGGCGGTTGAAAGCAGGCCGGACACGCCGGGGCGATTCTCGGGATCGAACGTGATCATGCGCTCGGAGTCGGTCTGGCTCTTCTTGATGCGCTTGGCCGTCTCCTCGGCGGTCATCGAGATGTTAATGGCGTTGCCGTAGCTCTTGCTCATCTTGCGCCCGTCCAGGCCGGGCAGCAGCGGGCTCTCGGACAGCAGCGCGTCGACCTCGGGGAACACCTTGCCGTAACGGTTGTTAAAGCGGCGGGCGATGGTGCGGGTGAGCTCGATGTGCGGCAGCTGGTCGCGACCGACGGGCACCACATTGCCCTTGCAGAACAGGATGTCGCAGGCCTGGTGCACCGGGTAGGTGAGCAGAAGGCCGGTGAGCTCGTGGCCCGAGGCCTCCATCTCGGCCTTGACCGTGGGGTTGCGCGCCAGCTCGGCCTCGGAGACCAGCGACAGGAACGGCAGCATGAGCTGGTTTGCGGCGGGTACGGCGGAGTGCGCGTAGATCATGGTCTTGTCGGGGTCGATGCCGCAGGCAAGGTAGTCCATGACCATGTTGTACACGTTGTCCTGGATGTGCTCGGTCGTATCGCGGTCAGTGATGACTTGGTAGTCGGCGATGAGCACGTTGGTCTTGGCGCCCATGTTCTGCAGCTCAACACGGCCCTTGAGGGTGCCGAAGTAGTGACCCAGGTGCAGACGGCCGGTGGGGCGGTCGCCGGTGAGCATGGTGAACTTCTCGGGCGTTTTGGCCAGGCCCTCGCGAATGGCGTTGCTCTTTTGCAGCGCGACTTCGTAGCTGTTCTCGTTTGGCATGATTGCTCCTAACGTATGTTCATGGGTCAAGATGATAACGCGTTTATTGGAGGGTCGGGGCGTAAGTACGCGAGGGGCGGGAGAGCGGCGGCATGTGCGATGGGCGCGGCGTGGCTGCGCGTTTGGCCGGCGGCGCCTGGGCGCAGCCTCGGCAGCTTACCCTAGCGCCTGTGGTGGCGCTCCTCCCTGCGTTCTTCTGCCGCCTGCTCCTCCTGCTTAAAGGCGGGATCGTCGGGGGTGACGAGCTCGTCCTCGTGCGTGCGCTTGTTGTAATGGTGGCGCAGCACGGGCTCAAACAGGTGCAGGTGCTTGGCAAAGGCCGCCGAGCCAATGGCGAGTACGGTAAAGATGAGCACGCGCATGGGCACCTCGACCTGGTTAATCGCGGCGGCGCCGGCCGAAAGCATGATGCACCAGGCGTAGATGAGGAGCACTGCCTGCTTTTGGTTGTAGCCCTCTTGGATCAGGCGGTGGTGGATGTGGCCCTTGTCGGCCTGCCCGATGCTAATGTGGGCGCGCTTGCGGCGCACAATGGCGCTAAACGTGTCGATGATGGGCACGCCGGCAACGATGAGCGGGATGATAAGCGAGGTGAGCGCGGCGGTGCGGCTCACGTTGAGCAGCGAGATGGAGCCCAGTGCAAAGCCCAGAAGCAACGACCCCGAGTCGCCCAAGAAGATGCTTGCGGGGTTGAAGTTGTAGCGCAAAAAGGCCAGGCAAGCGCCAAAGAGCGCAATGGAGAGCGCGGCGGCGTCGATGCGGCCCGAGAGAACGGCCATCGAAAACATGGTGAACGACGCGATGCCGCAGATGCCCGTGGCCAAGCCGTCGAGGCCGTCGATGAGGTTAATGATGTTGGTGAATGCCACCAGATAGATCACGGTGATGGGGTAGGCGAGCCATCCGAGCATGATCTCGCCGGGGGCAAACGGGTTGACGATGACGCCGATCCGCAGGCCGCCGATACAGGCGATAAGCGCGGCGAGGACCTGTCCGGCTAGCTTTTGCTTGGGCTTGAGCTGGATGACGTCGTCGATAGCGCCGGTCGCAAAGATGACGGTAAAGGAGAGCGCCAGCATGGGATAGCTAATGTGAAGGCGCGGGTGCGGCACCAGGACGGGCGGCCAGCCTAGGTGCCAGGTGCCTAGGATTTGCACAATGCAGGCAACGACCAGGCCCAAAAACACCGCCGTTCCGCCCAAACGCGGGATGGGCTTGGTGTTGATGCGGCGCTTGGAAGGATAGTCGACGGCGTCGAGCTTAATTGCCAAGCGCTTGACCAGGGGCACCATGAGGAAGGTCGTGATAAAGGCCGCCGCTGCCACGCATAGGTACGGTATGTAGCTCGGGGATGAAGCCATGAATCTAAAAACCGCCAAGCGTCGAAGGAAAAGGTCAGAAGAACGCCATGCGCAAAGGGCATAGCCGAACCATGATACTCGACCACGGGGGGTGCATGGAATTGCATGCAGCGATAATCACGCGCTTACCAGATATTGGGATGTTGTCGATGGCTTGTCGGGATACCGGCGGGGATCCATATGGGCTGTAATGGTGGTTTTCGGCAAATGAAAACCACCCCCCACGTTACGAAAATGAACCCACCTAAAACAGGTGGGTGCCCTCATCGACTGTTCCAGCGTCCTTAACAACGAAGGATACCTGTACTAGGTACGACTGTGTGGGCTCCCTAAATAAACGCGACGGTTCACCCAGTTGCTCCGCGGGGGGCGGAATACCTACATCATAAAGCGGCACTTTGTCGATTCCAGTCTTGACATTATAAAAATCGTGTCGGACGATTACGGCGCCTTGGGCTCGAGCCGTCTGTGCGGTTGGTCCCTTTACGTTTGAGCTGCTGAATCGTTGTTTTGGAGCATGTTTTTATGCCGACGCCGTTGACCGAACTTTTTTCGCCCGCCTGCCATTTGTGTCCGCGCCGTTGCGGTGCGGTGCGCGACGAGGGTGCGCACGGCGTATGCGGTGCCGATGACACGCTCAAGGTGGCCCGCGCGGCGCTTCATATGTGGGAGGAGCCGCCTATCTCGGGCGAGGCCGGTTCGGGCACGATCTTCTTTAGCGGCTGCTCGCTCAAATGTATCTATTGCCAGAACCACGAGATCTCGACGGGCAATTTTGGGCTTGAGATTTCGCCCGAGCGCCTGGTCGAGATTATGCTGGAGCTGCAGGACCAAGGTGCCAATAACATCAATCTGGTGACGGCGACGCATTATGCTCACCTGCTGCCGGCCGCGATTGCCGCAGCTCGGGAGCGCGGACTGGTCATCCCAATTGTCTACAACACGAGTGGTTACGAGCGCGCGAGTGCCGTGGCAGCGCTGGGCGACCTGGTCGACGTGTGGCTTACGGACTTTAAATATGCCGATGCCGGGCTTGCGCAGTCGCTTTCTCATATTCAGGACTACCCGCGCGTGGCCGTGTCGGGTCTGGCCCAGATGGCGCGCGAGATTGAGCGCCGCGGGGGAGAGCTGGTAGACAAGGACGGGCTCATGAGGCGCGGCATAATCGTGCGTCATCTGGTGCTGCCGGGGCATGCGGACGATTCGTGCCGCGTGTTGGACCTGGTGTGGCAGACGGTGGGCGACGTGCCGATCTCGGTCATGAACCAGTACACGCCCAATGCCCTCATGTGCGAACAAGGCGGCGACCTGGCGCGCGCCGTGACGCGCGAGGAGTACGAGCAGGTGCTCGACCATGCCGACGACCTGGGCTTTACGACGATGTTTTGGCAAGAAGGCGGAGCGGTAGACGAGAGCTTCACCCCGGCGTTCGACACCACCGGCGTCCTCACCAGCGCAAAGTAGTGCGCTCGCCGATGATTTTTCTGGGACGGGGATTAAAAAATCATCGAGAGGATCGCCTGCTCGAAAAGTTGTCAAAATAGCCGCGTCCCAAAAAGACTGGGTATTGGGCGTTGACAGTTGGCGAGCCGTAGGTAAAATATCAACTTGTCTTGGGGACGTAGCTCAGTTGGGAGAGCGCTGCCGTCGCATGGCAGAGGCCGAGGGTTCGACTCCCTTCGTCTCCACCCTTGGATTTGATAAGCCGCTGACATTGTGTCGGCGGCTTTTTTTAAAAGAAAGGGCTGTACCATGGCCAAGCTTGAGTCCCAACCACTGTCTGCCGAGGAACGCGCCGAGTTGGAAGAGCTCCGCGCCGAGAAAGCTCGTCGCGAGGCCCAGGAAGAGGCACGCCGCGAGCGTGAGGAGCTGGCCGCCCTGCGTGCCGAGCGTGCGAAGGCCGAGGAGGCCGCCGCGAACGTCGCCCCCGCGCCCAAGCCCGCCGCCGCGAAGCCCGCGCCCACCGCGCCTAAACCTCAGCCTAAAAAGGTCGCTCGTTCCAAGTCCGTCGAGCCCAAGCCGAGCCGTGACGAGATGACCTTTGCCAAGCGCATGGTTACCTCCAAGGAGCCTACGGGCGAGAACGAGATCCCTGGCATGGCGCCGGCTCAAAAAATCATCATTGTCCTTGCCCTCATCGCGTTTGTCATCTTTATGGGCTACACGATCCTGACCAGCATGGGCCTGCTCTAGCCCATTCGCGCTGGGTGCCATGCCCGAACACTCTGCCCTTTTCCAACCCTCAACCTCTGCACAACGCATCCGAAAGGTCGCCCCATGGCTTTGACCGACATCTCGCATCCCACCGACATTGCAATGCTCACCGATCTGTACGAGCTCACTATGGCCCAGGGCCTGTGGGAGAGCGGCAAGGCCAATGAGCAGGGTTGTTTTACCGCGTTTTACCGCGACCATCCTTTTGGCAGCGCCTATGCCGTCATGTGCGGCACCGCCGAACTGCCCGAGCTGGTCGAGAATCTGCGCTTTACGCCCGAGGATATCGACTACCTCGCCTCGCTCCAGGCCCCGGCCGGCGGCGCGATGTTCAAGCCTGGATTCCTCGACTACCTGCGCGATTTTCGTGCGCATGTAAACATCGACGCCGTCCCCGAGGGCGAGCTCGTCTTTCCGCGCGAACCCATGGTGCGCGTCACCGGCCCCGCGCTTGAATGCCAGCTGCTCGAAACGGCGCTGCTCAACATTGTCGGCTTCCAGACGCTTGTCGCCACCAAGACGGCGCGCGTGGTGCTGGCGGCGGACGGCCGTCCCGTTGCCGAGTTTGGCCTGCGCCGCGCTCAGGGTCCCGATGGCGGCTTGGCCGTCGCGCGCGCGAGCTACGTTGCCGGCTGCTCCTCTACGTCCAATGTGCTCGCCGGCCGCCGCTACGGTATTCCCGTCTTTGGCACGCATGCGCACAGCTGGGTGATGAGCTTCGATTCCGAGCTCGAGGCCTTCCGCGCCTTTGCCAAGTCGAGCCCCAAGAACTGTACGCTGCTCATCGACACCTATGACGTGCGCGAGGGCTGTGAACATGCCATTACGGTTGCCAAGGAGATGGAAGCGGTGGGCGAGCGCCTGTCGGCCATTCGCATCGACTCCGGCGACCTCGCCAAGCTCTCCAAGTATGTGCGCGGCCGTTTTGATGCCGAGGACCTGCCCTATGTGGGGATTTCGGTTTCCAACGATCTGGATGAGTACACGATTCAGTCGCTGCTCGACCAGGGCGCGCCCATCGACAGCTTTGGCGTGGGTACCAAGCTTGCGACCTGTTACGACCAGCCGGCGCTGGGCGGCGTGTACAAGCTTTCCGCCCGCCGTGCGAGCGAGGCAGATCCATGGACGCCGGTTGTCAAGCTCTCCGAGCAGCCCTACAAGCGCACGATCCCGGGTGTGCAACGCGTGCGCCGTTATTACGACGGCTTTGGCGGCCCGGTCTGCGACATGATCTACGACGAGGACCATCTGGCGGGGGAGGGCGCCGCGCGCGGCAATACCCTCGTAGCCGTGAACGATGCCGCCCTGGTGACCGACGTGTCCGAACTTGAGTATCGCGAGCTGTTGGTGCCGATCGTGCGCGATGGCAGTGCGGTGGCTCCGCGTGAGAGCATCCAGGACGCGCGCGAGCGCTGTGCTTGGGCGCTTGATCATCTGGACGCAGCTTTCAAGCGCTTCCTGTACCCGCAGACCTATGTGGTGGGCATGGAGCAGGGCCTGGCTCAGGTGCGCGACGAGCTCGTGCGTAAGAACATGGCCGCGGCTTCTGCCTTTCCCTGGGCTCACTAATTCCTTGGGCGGTAGGGGCGAGTCACGCTCCCTTGGCCGCCAGCTCGGCCGTTCGCTGAACAGTTGATTGGTTTGACGTATGACGACTTCTTATAAAACGATGGTGGTAAAGATCGGTTCGTCCACGGTGGTGGGCGCCGACGGCAAGGTCAACCGCGCCTTTATCGGCGGACTTGCCGACCAGGCCGCAGCGCTGCGCGAGCTTGGCTGGCGCCTGGTCGTGGTGAGCTCGGGCGCTATCGCCTGTGGCTATCCCGTGTTGGGCTTCGACCGCAAGCCGGTCGGCGACCTGCCGAGCCTGCAGGCCTGCGCCTCGGCTGGTCAGTGCATCATCTCGTCGGCCTACGACGAGGAGTTTCATGCGCGTGACTTGCTCACCTCGCTCGTACTGCTCACGCGCCACGACACGGCCCGTCGCACGTCCTACCTGCATGCGCGCGACGCCCTGTTGCGCCTCGTGGAGCTTGGCGTGGTGCCGGTCGTCAACGAGAACGATACCGTTACCGTCGATGAGATCAAGTTTGGCGACAACGACACACTGGCGGCGCTTGTGAGCTGCCTGGTTTCTGCCGATCTGTGCGTGACGCTCTCGGACATCGATGGCCTTTATACTGCCAATCCGCATGAGGACCCCACGGCCGAGTTTGTTCCTGTCGTGCATAAGATCGATGCCAAGATTATCGCCTCGGCGGGCGATTCTTCGACCTCGGTGGGCACGGGCGGCATGATCACCAAGATTCGCGCGAGCCGCATCCTGATGACGGCGGGCATTCAGAGCGTGATTTGCTCGGGTGAGGAGCCCGATGCACTCGTGCGCCTCGCCCGCGGCGAGAGCGTGGGCACGCTGTTCGATCCGCCGGCGGAGCGCCTGGACATTGCGCCGCGCAAGCTGTGGATCGCGCTGGGTGACAAGGCACATGGCTCGGTGACGGTCGATGATGGTGCTGCGAAGGCGCTGGTAAGCCGTGGCTCTTCCTTGCTTACGGTGGGTATTCACGAGGTCGATGGCGTGTTTTCCGAGGGCGATGTGCTCGATGTGTGCGATCCGAGCGGTATGGTCGTCGCCCGCGGTATCGCCGAGGCCGATTCGGACGTGCTGGAGCTTGCCGCCGGCCGCCGCCAGGACCAGATCGCCAGCAACCGTCTACTGGCAGACCTAGCCGAGAAGCCGGCGATCCATCGAGACAACTTGATTGTATTTGCTTAGGCCTCGACGCCGGGCGCCTTCGATCTGCAATGCACGTGGGGCGAAATTACCAGGGTAACTTTGCCCCGCCGCGCTTATGTCCGAGCTGGTCGCCACGAAAACGGCCCATCTACTACGTTTAATAGGCTATCGGTGACCATGCCAAGAATTGCAAAAAGAAAACCGCAGGTAGAACGCCTGCGGTTTTCTTTATTTATGGCATCTGGTTGGGCCATGCGGGTGAAACGTAGTAGATGGGCCGTTTTCGTGGCGAAGGACATCATCCGGCACTTGGGGACGTTTCTATTGTGCCGGCAGGTGGGGACACTCCTTTGCTAGAAGATTCGGCGCAGGTCTCCGCGGTTGAGGGCCTCGTCGAAGAGGTGCTTGAATACCACACTGCCGTGCAGGCCGTCGTGCTCGAACTCGTTGGTTACCCAGGCGTGCGAGTTGCCCACGCGGCTGAGCGTGTCGAGCTGCAGACTCGAATCGACGTACATGTCATCGAAGTACACCGCGGCCTGGAGCGGCACCTCGTTGCAGGCCAGGCGCTGCGGGTCATAGATCTTGTCCCAGCTGGTGTCTTCCATCAGCAGGTCCATGGCGGGCTTGAAGGGCTTGAGCTCGGGCATCTGCTCGAACATCCACGGGAACATGGCCTCGCCGGTAAACATGAGCGGGCGCGCGAGGGTGTCGAACTCGGCGCGGTGTGCCTTCTCTTCAGCTGCGGCCCAGCCAATGGGCATAGTGTCACCGTCGGCGTATATGAACTCCTGCAGCGTCCAGTACAGCGGATTCGTGCGCGTGTTGGTACGCTCGAAGGCGCGCATCAAAAAGCTGTCGGATACCGAGAAGCCGCAGCTCAGTGTACCGTCGCCTGTAACAAACGCGTGATCGATAATCCAATGCATGCGCTCAAAGCTCGGCTTCATGCCAAAGTCGCTGCCCATGAGCTGTAGGCGCTCGACCGTCATCGGCGAGCCGTCGAGCAACACGGGCTTTTGCTCCTCGAGGGCATCTGCCAGGGCCGCCACGCGCTCGACGTCGGCGGGGTAGCGGTCGTAATACTGCTGCGTCTTGGCTGCCATGCGTGGGAAGGTGTGCGCGTAGACCTCGCTGGCGCTCGCCGGCACGTGCGGAATGCCGCCGCAGGTAAAGCTTGCCGCCACGCCCTCGGGGAAGAGCGACAGATAGCTCAACGTCAAAAAGCCGCCGTAGCTCTGCCCCAGTGTGACCCAGGGCTTGCCGCCAAAGCCCACCAGGCGCAGGTACTCAAAATCGCGCACGATGGAGCTGGCAAGATGGCGCTTGAGGAAATCCGCCTGCGAGCGTGCTGTATCGGCGCCGGCGGCCGTTGCGCGATCACCCAGTGCCTTGATCGTGCGTCCGTCCACGCAGCTACTGCGTCCGGTGCCGCGCTGGTCGGGAAGGACCACGCGGAAGTGCTTGACGGCCTCCTCGATCCAGCCGTCGCTTGTGGGCGACAGCGGACGCGGGCTCTCGCCGCCGGGGCCGCCCTGCAAAAACAGGAGCAGTGGCAGATCGTCGTTGATGCGGTCGGGCGCGCAAACCACACGGTAGAAGAGCTTGATGCTCTCGGGCGCGCCGGCGATGGGCGCCGGCATAGCGCCGCGGCGCATGGTGCTGCCGACGGCCAAAAGCATTGGCTCAAGGCCGCGCCAGTCAAGGGGGACATCGATGCTGTGGTCCTCGACGTAAAGGCCGGGGACGTGGTACGAAGTGATGAGGGCCATGTGAGTCTTCCGTTCGTTGCGGTGTTTCGGGTTGACCAATTCTACCGCCGCGGGCGAGGCCATGCGCAAATCGGCTACCATGGTTGCAAACTTCTAGGAGAAAGGGCCGCCCATGTCGGTCGATATAGCCACGTATGTCCACGATCTTGCCGTTGCCGCCAAGGCAGCGTCGGCCTCGCTTGCCACGGCGAGCGATGAACAGCGCCAGGAGGCCGTGCGCGCCATGGCCGCAGCGCTGCGCAACGGTGTCGACTCCATCGTCGCCGCCAACGAGCTCGATATGTCCGCCGCGCGCGATGCGGGTACCTCGGCCGGACTGCTCGATCGTCTGCTGCTGACGCCTGAGCGCGTCGAGGGCATGGCCGCCGGCCTGGAAAAGCTCGCCGAGCTGCCCGATCCCGTAGGCCGCGTGCTCGACCACCGCGTGCTTGCAAGCGGCGTGGACCTGACCCGTGTGAGTGTGCCGCTGGGCCTGGTCGCCATGGTTTACGAGGCGCGTCCCAACGTGACGGCCGACGCCGCGGGCATCTGCATCCGTACCGGCAACGCCTGTATTCTGCGCGGCGGCTCGCTGGCCTATCACTCGTGTGCCATGATTTCTGAGCTGCTGGCCGATGCGCTCGAGGCCAAGGGCTTCCCGCGCGAGGCCGTGTCGATGATCGAGTCCACCGACCGCGAGGCCACTGGCGAGCTCATGAAGCTCCGCGGTATTGTCGACGTACTCATTCCGCGCGGCGGTGCAGGCCTGATCCAGCGCTGCGTGCGCGAGTCGCTTGTGCCGGTGATCGAGACGGGCACGGGCAACTGCCACATCTACGTGCATGAATCCGCCGACTTCGATAAAGCGCTCAATATTATCGTCAACGCTAAGACGCAGCGCGTGGGCGTGTGCAATGCCGCCGAGTCGCTGCTGGTCGACCATGCTGTGGCCAATGTGTTTTTGCCTGCGGTTGTTGCCGTGCTGCACGACCACGGCGTGCTCATTCACGGCGACGAGGCCACGTGCGCCGCGTGCGCCGATGCCGGGCTTGCCGAGGGCGATGACTACGTTGCCGCGACTGAGGAGGACTGGGGTCGCGAGTACCTGGCGCTCGAGATGAGCGTGAAGGTCGTGGCAAACGAGGACGAGGCCATCGCACACATCAATCGCTACGGCACGATGCACTCCGAGGCCATCGTTGCCGAGGACACGGATGCTTGCGAGCGCTTCCTGGACGCGGTCGATGCCTCGGCCGTGTACGCCAACGCCAGCACGCGCTTTACCGACGGCGGCGAGTTTGGCCTGGGCGCCGAGATTGGCATCTCGACCCAAAAGCTCCACGCCCGCGGCCCCTTTGCCGCCGAGGCCCTCACCACCTACAAATACAAGCTCCGAGGCACCGGCCAGGTCCGCCCCTAACGCCCGCGCAAACAAAAACCACCACAAAGGTGCCTGTCCCCTTTGTGGTGGTTTTGGAATTAAGCCTGAAAGGTGTCGCGGTCGGGGGCGAAGGACTGCATGGCCGCGATGGTACGGTCGAAGAGCTCGGGGAGCTCCCAGCCCAGCATCTCGGCACCCTGCGTAATCACGTCGCGCGAGCAGCCGGCGGCAAAGCGCTTGTCCTTGAACTTTTTCTTGAGCGACTTGGTCGTAAAGTCCATGACGCTCTTACTCGGACGCATGATGACGGCAGCACCGATCAAGCCGGTGAGCTCGTCGCAGGCAAACAGGATCTTTTCCATCTGCAGCTCGGGCTTGGGCAGCGAGGTGTTGAAGTCCGACGTGTGCGTCTGAATGGCGCGAATGAGATCGGGAGAGGCGCCCTCGCCTTCAAGGATCTCGGCCGCATAGATGGTGTGGTTCATGGGGTCGTCCTCATGCTCCTCCCAATCTAGGTCGTGCAGCAGACCGACGATGCCCCAAAACTCCTCGTTCTCGGGGTCGAACTCGCGCGCAAAGTAGCGCATGGTGCCCTCGACCGTTTCGCCGTGGGTGATGTGGAACGGGTCCTTATTGTGCTCGTTGAGCAGTTCGAACGCACGG
>URKC01000015.1:0-30546 GCA_900548295.1 uncultured Collinsella sp. | reverse complement strand
GGACCTGGGAGGGCGTATGGGGCAACATCGCCTGCTCGGGCAGTCCTGCGCAAGACGGAGAGCACATTAAGTGTTCTCCTTTGCGTGCGGAACTCGTATCAAGTTAAGGACCAGGGGTCCTCTGTTATGTCTTGCTTTATGTCAGCAAGCTGAATTTGAAGATCTTAGACGCGCGGTACACAGGGGCCTGGGCTGAAAAGATTTTGGTTGGTAGGTTGCCCGGTGGGGCTTGGTTATGTTTGTCGCGAGTTCCGCACGAGCCGAAGAGCACTTAATGTGCTCTTCGTGCGAGCCAGGACTGTAGAACAGCAAACATAACCAAGCCCCACCGGGCAACCGGTCAAGTTAGGCTACTTCGCGGCGCCGGGGATGCCGTGGGAGGTTTTGGCGGTTTTGGCTCCGTTTACGATGGCGGTTTGCAAAGCCCTTACGGCGAGCATGCCCAGCAGGTCTAGGGGAACGGCGGCGTTTGCCTGGGCGCCCAGTTTGCCGCTGGCGAGGGTGTAGATGGTGTCGCCGTCGTTGGTGGTGTGCGTGGGACGGATGGCGTGTGCGTAGGCGTCTGCGGCCATCTGGGAGACCTTGGTGGCCTGGGCCTTGGTGAGCTCAACGTTGGTGACGATGCAGCTGATGGTGGTGTTGGTGCGGTCGAGCGGCATCTGCATGGATCCGGCGGCGGCAAAGGCTGCGAGTTCCATATCGACGATTTGGTCGCTATCGGCTGAGGCGCGCATGCCGGCGACCCACTCGCCGGTGAGGGGGTCGACAACGTTGCCGCAGGCGTTGACCGAGACCACGGCGCCCACCTTGATGGGGCCGAGCGCCACGGCGGCAGCGCCAAGGCCGGCCTTCATGCAGGTGGCGGGGCCCATGAGCTTACCCACGGTAGCGCCCGTGCCGGCGCCTACGTTGCCCTGTTCGAGCTTGGTGGGGGTGTGGTCGAGCGCCTCGCGCACGGCGGCGATGCCGGCCTCAATGTCGGGGCGAACGGTGGGGTCGCCAAAGGCAAGGTCGAAGATACAGCTGGAGCACACGATGGGCACCTGCGTGGGGCCGACGGGCAGACCAATGCCGCGGCTCTCGAGTTCGCGGGCCACGCCGCTTGCAGCCTCGAGGCCAAAGGCCGATCCGCCCGAAAGGCAGACGGCGTGGACCTTATCGACGGTGTTTTCGGGACGCAGCAGGTCGGTCTCACGCGAAGCGGGGGCGCCACCACGTACGTCAACGCCACCGGTGGCACCCTCGGGCGCCACGATTACGGTGCAGCCGGTGCCAGCCTCCTCGTCCGTATAGTTGCCAAAGCAAAAGCCATCGACATTGCAAACATCGATGGCTTCGAGCAGTGTGTCCATGTGTTCTCCTATCGGTTTTCCGCCGGGCCTTATGCCCGGTCGGGATCCGTACGGTACGGCAAAATTGTAGGCGCTGGGGGATACCCAGCGCCAGATGCAATTACGAGAGTTTTTGAATCGCGCGTGCGACGCGAGCGATGGGCAAGCCCACCACGTTGTAGAAGTCACCCGAAATATCGTGCACAAGCATGCGGCCGCCTGTGCCTTGGATGCCGTAGGCCCCGGCCTTGTCCATGGGTTCGCCGGAGGCAACATAGCGCTCGATCTGCTCTTCGGTAAGCTCATAGAACGTCACGTCGGTCACATCGACAAACGACAGGCTCTCGGCGGCATGCGGAGCTGTAGCGTCGCCGGCTTTAACGATGCAGACGCCGGTTGCGACCTGGTGCGTGCGGCCCGAAAGCTCGCGGAGCATGGTGCGCGCCTCGTCCCCGTCTGCCGGCTTGCCCAAAATTTGGCCGTCAAAGGTGACAATAGTATCGGCCGCGACGGTCAGTTCGTTGGGCTCGGCATGCTCGGCGGCAACGGCGGCGGCTTTGGCACGCGCCAAGCGCTCGACGAGTGTAAGCGGAGCTTCGCCATCAAAAGGCGTTTCGTCGATATCTGCGGGAATCACGCGAATGTCATAGCCCGCCTCACGCATCAACTCGATGCGGCGCGGTGATTGCGAAGCCAAAATCATAGCTGAATGCCCTCGGCAACCTTCTCGACAGCCTTGTCGCCGGCGAGCGTGCGCAGCAGCTCAAGCGCAAAGGGGAGCGACTGGGCCATGCCGCTGGCGGTGATGATGTTGCCGTCTTGCGTAACCTTCTCGCCGGTATAGGCGCCTTCGGGGAAGCTCTTCTCAAAGCCAGGGAAGCACGTGGCGTGGCGCCCCTCGAGCAGGTCGAGCTCACCCAGGATAAACGGGGCGGCGCAGATGGCGGCGACGTGTTTGGCGGCGGCGAACTCGCAGACCACGTCGCAGACGCGCTGGTCGGCACGCAGGTTGGTGGCGCCGGGCAGGCCGCCAGGTAGCACGACGCAGTCGTACTCGTCAAAGTTGATCTCGTCAAAGAGCGCATCGCAGGTCACGGGAATCTGCAGCGAGCTTACGACCTCGCGCGTGGGCATGATCGAGACAAGCGTGGCGCGCACGCCGCCGCGACGCATGACATCGACCATGGTCAGGCATTCAATAGTTTCAAAGCCATCGGCGGCGAGAACGGCAACGCTGGGCATGAGGGTTCCTTTCATAGGCGGCATACAATTAGCCGTCTTATACCCCGAAGACCTCCGCTTGCCACGCTCGATTTTCCATTGTTTAAAAAGGGACGGGGCTATTTTAGCTACCCCACTTGCAGGGTAGCCCCGTCCGAATTAGCTACCCTCATCCATCCTCAACAATCTCAATCTGTAACATCTAGACCCACTTTTGACCCCTAACTGTTACAGATCAAGACAAACGGAAACCGCCCCGACAAAACGTCTAAATCTGTAACATCTACGGACCAAAACCGGGTCTTACTGTTACAGATCGAGACAGCCCCCAACAGCACCGCCCCGTTCGGGGAAACGACCGCTACAGGTACGGCGGGCAGAGGCTCACTTTTTTCTTCGGTTTTTCTTGACGGAATCTCACCTGTTGTAGTACTTTGTCCCAGTCTAAAAACGCGTGGACTTTTCTGGGCGCTAGCCACCTTTTTGCCACGCAACCGAGCAGTCGGTTGCGTGGCTTTTTTCGTCTTGGCAGCAGGTACCACATGCACCGCCAGAAGACCGCACGAGCCCACCTTCCGACTGCAGGGAACAGACGCACGAGACGTGCATCTGCAAGACAGCAGACGGAAGGGAGCCTAATGGCAGAAACAAACACAATCAAGCAACAGACCGCCGAGGCGGGAGCCGCGGGCGCGGGGCAGGTCAAGGCGGCGCTCCAGGTCTTTGCGGGCGGCGCCTGCTACGGCGCGATGGCCACGACCTACAAGCTCGCCTACGCCGCGGGCTTCACCTCAGCGCAGGTGGTGGCGAGCCAGGCGTGGTTCGGCTGCCTCTTCTTCGCCCTCGCCACGCTCGCAGGGCACGCACTCGGGCACCGCTGGCAGCGCGTGGGCTGGAAGCTCGCCCTCAAGCTCATGGGCCTGGGAGCCCTCACCTGCCTCACCTCAATCCTCTACTGCTACGCCATGAGCGTGCTGCCCGCCCCGGTGGCACTCACGCTCCTCTTCCAGTTCACGTGGCTGGGGCTCGTGTGGCAGACCGTCATGACGCGCCGGCCGCCGAGGCTCCTCCAAGTGGCCTCCGCCCTGGTCATCGTCTTCGGAACGGTGTTCGCCAGCGGCGTCTACAAGACCGGCATCACCGGGTACGACCCCGTGGCCCTGCTCCGCGCGCTGGGGGCGGCCGTGTCCTGCTCCCTCTTTGTCACCCTCTCCGGCAAGGTCGAGGCCCCCTGCTCGTCCGAGCAGCGTGGCGTCATCGTATGCGCGGGCTCCGTGGTCATGTCGCTCACGGTGTGTCCGGACTACGTCGTCTCGGGCGTCCTCGCCCAGGGCATCCTGCCCTTTGCCGTCATCGCCGGCTTCTTTGGCATGCTCTGCCCGGTCCTGCTCTTCGGCATGGGCTCTCCGCACCTGCCCGCGGGCCTGTCCACCGTCATGGCCGCCGCGGAACTCCCCGCCGGCCTGCTCATCGCCATGATCGTCCTCGGCGAGCCGCTCGGCGTCGTCGAGTGGCTGGGCGTCGCCATCATCCTCGCCGGCGTGTGCCTGGCACAGGTCCCCTCCCTGCTTGGAGGCCGGGAGGCACGTCGCGCCGCCGCAGGACAAGCCGTCAGCTAGTCACCCCTTCACAGGCGGCCCGCGCGCATCAGGGAAAGGGCCACGGGCCAGGCGCGCGAGGCCGCAAGGACGTTATAAAGCGTCCCCCGCAGAGATGGGGGCGCCAGAGAGAAGGAGGCACCATGCCATTTCCAAAAGGGTTCCTTTGGGGAGGAGCCACCGCTGCCAACCAATGCGAGGGAGGTTATGACGAGGGCGGCCGCGGCCTTGCCAACGTCGACGTCATCCCACACGGGCCGGAGCGCAACGACGTAAGCCGCGGCCTGAGGCGCATGCTCGACTTCGAGCCCGGGTACTACTACCCGGCCCAGACGGGCATCGACTTCTACCACCACTACCGCGAGGACATAGCCCTCTTCGCGGAGATGGGCTTTAAGGTCTTTCGCCTCTCCATCGCCTGGAGCCGCATCTTCCCCAATGGCGACGAGGAGGAGCCCAACGAGGCCGGGCTCGCTTTCTACGAGGACGTGTTCCGCTGCTGCCGCGAGCACGGGATCGAGCCCCTCGTGACCATCACGCACTTCGACTGCCCCATCCACCTCGTCAAGAAGTACGGCGCCTGGCGAAACCGCACCCTTATCGAGCTCTACAAGCGGCTTGTGACGGTGCTCTTCAACCGCTACCGCGGCCTCGTGCGCTGGTGGATCACGTTCAACGAGATGAACATGATCTTGCACCGTCCCTTCATGGGTGCCGGCATCGTCCTCGAGCCCGGGGAGAATGCCCGCGAGGCCGAGTACCGCGCCGCGCACAACGAGCTTGTGGCGAGCGCCTGGGCCACCAAGATCGCCCACGAGGTCGACCCGGAGAACAAGGTTGGCTGCATGCTCGCCGCGGGAAGCTACTACCCCTACTCCTGTCGTCCCGAGGACGTTCGCGCGGCGCAGGTCAAGAACCAGGAGGACCTCTTCTTCGTGGACGTGCAGGCGCGCGGTCGCTACCCCGGCTACGCGCTCAAGATGCTCGAGCGCGAGGGCATCGACGTGGGCATGACCGCCGAGGACGAGCGCATCCTTGCGGAGAACACCGTCGACTTCATCTCGTTTAGCTACTACTCCTCGCGCTGCACCGCGGGCGACCCCGACTCCGTGGGCGGCGTCGCCGAGGGCAACGCCTTCGCCGGCGTGGAGAACCCCTACGTGCGCACGAGCGACTGGGGCTGGGTCATCGACCCGCTGGGATTCCGCATCACGATCAACGACCTCTGGGACCGCTACCAGAAGCCGCTCTTTGTGGTGGAGAACGGCCTCGGCGCCTATGACGAGGTGCTTCCCGACGGCACGATCGAGGACGACTACCGCATCGCCTACCTGCGCGAGCACATCGAGGCCATGCGTGACGCCATCGAGCAGGACGGCGTCGAGATGCTCGGCTACACCACCTGGGGGCCGATCGACCTCGTGAGCGCGGGCTCCGGCGAGATGGAGAAGCGCTACGGCTTCATCTACGTGGACCGCGACAACCTGGGCAACGGCACGCTCGAGCGCAGGCGCAAGAAGAGCTTCTACTGGTATCAACAGGCCATCGCCACCAACGGAGGCGACCTGGGCTAGCCGCCCGGGCAATATCACTAAGGAGAAAATAATGGCTGAAAAATACGACGATCTGGCCAGATCCATACTCGAGAACGTAGGCGGCACAGAGAACGTCGCCAGCGTCGCGCACTGCATCACGCGCGTGCGCTTCAAACTCAAGGACGAGTCCCGCGCCAACACTGCCAAGATCGAGGCCCTCAAGGGCGTCATCCAGGTCATCCAGGCCAACGGCCAGTACCAGGTGGTCGTGGGTAACATCGTCGAGGACGTCTACGACGCGGTCCTGGAGGCCGGCAACTTCTCGGGCGGCGCAAGCGCCGACGACGAGCCCCAGGGCGATAAGACCGTTGCCTCCGTCGTCATCGACCTCATCTCTGGCATCTTCCAGCCCATCCTGGGACCGCTTGCCGCCGCAGGCATCATGAAGGGACTGCTTGCCCTCATCACCTACTTCGTCCCGGCCTTTGCAAACGACGGCCTCTACACGCTGCTCTACACCGTGGCTGACGGCTTCTTCTACTTCCTTCCCGTCGCCCTGGCGTTCAGTGCCGCGCGCAAGTTCCGCATGAACGAGTTCACCGGCGTGGCAATCGGCGTGGCGCTCCTCTACCCGACGATGGTCGCCCTGACCTCGGGCGAGGCGCTCGGCAGCATCGACCTCGGCGTGGCCGGCACGTTCTCGTGGTACGCCACCGCCCTCGGGCTCCCCATCATCATGCCCGTGTCCGGCTACGTGAGCTCGGTGATCCCCGTCCTTCTCATGGTGTGGTTCGGCTCTATCCTTGAGCGCTGGCTCAAGAGCTGGATGCCGGCTGCGCTCAAGATGTTCCTTGTCCCGCTCGCCACGATGACGGTCTCCATCGTCTTGGGCTACCTCATCATCGGCCCGGTGGCCACCCTCATCACCAACCTGCTGAGCGCGGCGTTCTCGTTCATTTTCCAGCTCCCCGTGGTTGGTTCCGTCCTGGGCAGCGCCCTGGTTGGCGGACTGTGGATGTGCCTCGTCATCTTTGGCTTCCACTGGAGCCTCATCCCCATCTCCATCATGAATCTGAACACCCTCGGCCACGACAGCGTGCTCGCCGCCACCATCGGCCACGGGTTCGCGCTCGGAGCGGTCATCTTTGCCATGTACCTCAGAAACAAGGACGAGCGCTTCCGCGGCATCGCCCTTCCCGCGATGATCTCCGCCTTCTTCTTCGGCGTCACCGAGCCGGGCATCTACGGCATCGCCCTCCCCAACAAGCGCGCGTTCGTCGTGGCATGCCTGAGCTCCGCCGTGGGCGGCGCCATCGTGGGAATGACTGGCGCTCTCATGTACATCTCGGGCGGCCTCGGCGTCTTCAACCTGCTCAACTTTATCGACGGGACCCCTGGTGGCGCCGGGATCTCCCACATGATCTTCGCGATCATCGCCTCGCTCGTCTCTGCCGTCCTGGCCTTTGTTATCGAGTTCATCACCTACCGGCCCAACGACGATGAGGAAGGCACCCGCTAGCCTGCGCCCTCCTCAATCAGCTCTATGTAATTGAGGGGCAGTTGAGGTGGGTGAGGGCCGAGGGCGATCAAGGTGGCCGCCCTCGGCCCGGGACAACCTGCCAGAAGGCGTTTAGCTTTCTCGGGCGGCGCTGAAATGAACTGCGCCCCGATACTTGGACGGGTCAATTAGCGGCCTATGCCGCACATGGGGACTGATTCCGGAACTCCTCCGGGGTCAGTCCCTTTTGCTTAACCCGCCTCCTCTTGTTCCAGTGAACGGTATAGGCTTCGAGGTCCCGCTTGAACTCCTCGAAGCTCCGCCACGTCCGGCTCCTGTAGAATTCGTCCTTCAGGCGCCCGGGCAGCAGCTCCGTCGCATGAGCTTGCCCTCGCACGCCGCCGGCCCCGGCCGGGTCCGGGCACCCTTCGGCCTCCCGCTGGCCTTCGGCGCGCCCGCACCCCCTGTCGCAAAGCTCTGCTGCAAGAGTCCTCAGCGTGGCGTCGTGCCTGACTCTCCCGTCCATAAAGAAGCCCCCATTTCTAATGTTCAAGAAATGAGGGGCGGTTCAATTTCGGGACGGGGATTAAATAATCATTCGGAGCAAATCTATTTTTATCCCCGTGCCAGAAAAATCATCGGGCGTGGTCTGGGGCAAACAGTCTAGTTGCGCTTGAGGTGGACGACGGTTTCGCAGTGGAAGGTTTGCGGGAACAGATCGACCGGCGTGATCTTGACGGGGGAGAAGGTGCCTTCCTCGACAAAGCGCTTAAGGTCGCGTGCCAGGGTGGCGGGGTCGCAGCTCACGTAGGCGACATCGCGAGCGCTCGTGCTGGCGATAAGGTCGATCGCCTCGGGGGCGAGGCCTGCGCGCGGCGGGTCGACCACCAAGACGTCGGCATCCTGGTCGGGGAACTCGCGCACCGCGTCTCCGCCAATGACGTCGACGTTATCAAGCTTGTTGATTTCCAGGTTACGGCGCAGGTCGCGCACGGCCGGGCCGTAGGCCTCGACGGCGGCGACGAAGTCGCAGCGGCGGGCGAGCGGCAGGGTAAAGGTTCCGGCGCCGCAGTACAGGTCCACGGCGAGCTCGTCTTCTTGCGGGTCGAGCGCTTCCATGACAAGCTCGATCAAAATCTCAGCACCCTTGGTGTTGACTTGGAAAAACGACGGGGCAGACAAGCGCATCTGACCCTCGGCGATATTCTCGGTCCATGAGCCCTCTCCGGCGAGCATTTCGACCTTGGAGACACGGCGGGCCTTCTTTTCGCCCTTGCTCATCACACGCACGATGCTCGTGGGATGAGCGGCGACCGCCAGCACGCGGGAGACTTGCGAGCGCGGAAAAGAGCCCGTGGGCGTCCAGAGTGCAACCTCGAGCGCCTTGGTGCGGCGCGATGCGCGAATGCCCACGCGTTCGAGCCCTAAGTCATGGCTGCCGCTTAGATAGTTGAGTGCGCCGACGACCGATTTGAGCGCCTTGGGAAAACGTTTATCGAACAGCGGGCACGCATCGACGGTCACGATTTTGCTGGGGTCGACACCGTGCATGCCAAGGCGCACGCGACCGTTGACGACGGTCGGTTCGAGCTCGATTTTATTGCGGTAGCCCCAGTCGTCCTTGGTGTGGCAGATGGGCTGCACCAACTCATCGACCTGCTCAGGAGCGAACTTGCCGATGCGCTCGAGCGTGGAGCGCAGGTTTTGCTCCTTGGCGGCGAGCTGTGCCGTGCGTGAGAGATTGCCCCACGAGCAGCCGCCGCAGATGCCCACGTAGGGGCAGGGGGGCTGAATGCGATCGGGGCTCGGCTCCAGAATCTCGGTGGTGCGGGCGCGCATGAACGACTTGCCGTCCTGTACGACCTCGGCCTCGACGGTGTCGCCTGCCACGGCACCCTGCACAAAGACGGCTTTGCCGTTGTCGGCGTGCGCCAGCCCGTCGGCGCCGTAGGTCATCGATTCTATATTGAGCTTCATATCCCTGCCTGTCATTCGCGTTGTTATTCGCACCATGGTAGCAGGGAAAAGCGCCCCGCATCCGAGGCTTTCCTCAAATGCGGGGCGCTTCTACAAACTGCTTCTACAAACGACTATTTCGTCTTACCGGTAATGAGCGTCTTAAGACCCAGGCCGATCAGGCCCAAGCCCATGCGCACGCGGCCGGGGCGATGGCGCTCGATGGCCTTGGTCTTGCCGGCGGGTTTCTCGCGGCGGGCGCTTGCATGGGGCGCGGACTTGACGGTCTGCGGCTGAGGCTGGGGCTGGGGCGCAGGCTCGGGTTCGGATTCCAGGTCGGGTTCAATGACGGTTGCCTGGACCGCCTGGACCTTGGGAACGTCCGCCTGGGGCTTGGGCTTGGGGCCCAGAACAGGTGCGGATTCCGGTTTTGCTTTGGCGACGGGCTCCGAAGCCACGGCTGCGGACTCGGCGTTGCGATAAGCGCGCTCCAACAGGAACTCCTGCGAGTTAAAGGGCTTCTCACCCTCTTTTCGCTCTACGGGAACCCAGGTGCCGTCGCTCGTCAGGCTACGTGCCTTCACGTTGTCGCGCAGCTGCACGCCCATGTACTCGTGCACCAGGGCGCGGCAGGTGGGGTCGAGCACGGGGAAGGCGATCTCCACGCGATGCTCGGTGTTGCGTGTCATCATGTCGGCAGAACTCAGGTAGATCATGTCCGAGTCCACGCCGAAGGCATAGACACGCGCGTGCTCCAAGAAACGTCCGACGATAGAACGTACGTGCACGTTTTCGGTCTTGCCCGCAATGTTGGGCTTCAGGCACGAGATGCCGCGGATGATCATGTCCACGCGCACGCCGGCACACGATGCCTCGGCAATCTTGTCGATGACCTCGCGGTCGGTCAGCGAGTTGAGCTTAAAGAACACGCGGGCGGGCTCGCCGGCGAGCGCACGTTGTATCTCGCGGTCCAGACCGCGCATGATGAGCGGCTTGAGGCCCACGGGCGCCACGCCCAGGAAGCGGTAATCGCCGCGCAGGTTGCCCAGCGACAGGTTGCGGAAGAACAGGTTGGCGTCCTCGCCGATACCGGGGTGGGCGGTCATGAGCATAAAGTCGCTGTAGAGCTTGGCCGTCTTCTCGTTAAAGTTGCCGGTGCCCAACAGCGTCAGGCGTGTAAGCGCCATGCCCTCGCGATAGGTGAGCTGGCAGATCTTGGAGTGGCACTTAAAGCCTTCGGAGCCGTAGATGACGGTGCAGCCTGCCTCTTCCAGACGCTCGGCCCACTCGATGTTGTTCTGCTCGTCGAAGCGGGCGCGGAGCTCCATGAGCACCGTGACCTCTTTGCCGTTTTCGGCAGCATCGATGAGTGACTCGCACAGGCGGCTTTGTTTGGCCACGCGGTAGAGCGTGATGCGCAGCGAGATGCACTCGGGGTCGTAGGCGGCCTCGTGCACCAGGTCCAGGAAGGGGTTCATGGCCTCATAGGGATAAAAGAGCAACTTGTCGTGCTGCAGCACCTGCTCGCGGATGGAGCGGGTCATATCGATGGTGGGATTGGGCTGCGGTTTAAACGGCGTAAAGAGCAGCTCGTTGCGTAGATGCTCGGGAATCTTGCCCTCAATGCCAAAGACATAGCCCAGGTTGAGCGGGATATCGCAGGTAAAGACCGAGCGACGCGAGAGCTCGAGCGCCTTGCGGATAGTCTTGAGCGTAGCTTTTTCGAGCGAGCCCGAGACAGCGAGTACTACCGGCTGCAGGCGCAGACGCTTCTTGAGGATGCGCTTCATGTGCTGACGGTAGTCCTCTTCCTCTTCGACGCCCTCGCCGTCCGGATCGATGTCGGCGTTGCGGGTGACGCGGATGAGCGCGCGGTCGAGCGGTTTATAGGAGCCAAAGCAACTGTCCAGGCAGGCGAGGATGACGTCCTCGAGCAGAATGTAGGAGTAGGTGCCGGTGGGCGAGGGGATCTCGACCACGCGGTTCATCGAGGCGGGAATTTCGATCAGGCCCAGCAGACTTTCCTCGTCGGTGACGCCGTCCAAGCCGCAGGCCAGGTAGAGCGCGCCGTTGCGCAGGTTGGGGAAGGGGTGGCGCGGGTCGATCACCAGCGGCGAGATGACCGGCGACACGTAGGCCTGGAAGTAGCGGGTGACAAAGGTGCGCTCCTCGGGCGTAAGCGAATCGATGCGAGCGCGGTGAACGCCCAGGGCGTTGAGTTTGCCCTCGATGTTCTTAAAAATGGACTCCCAGCGGGTAAGGAGCCCGGGCAGCTCTGCCATGACGGCATCGACCTGTTCGGAGGCGGTCATATTGCTCTTGTTGTCGACAGGTTGCTTTTTGAGCTCGGCCAGGTCGGACAGGCCACCCACGCGCACCATGAGGAACTCATCGAGGTTTGACTCGAAGATCGAGACGAACTTAAGGCGCTCGAACAAAGGAACGGTCTCGTCGAATGCCTCGTCAAGCACGCGGTTATCAAAGCGCAGCCAGCTGAGCTCTCGGTTCTGCGTGTACGAGAAGTCGCGCGGCGGTTTGCGCAGCTTTGCGGCGGCTTGCCTTTTTTCGATTTTGCTCGGCATATTCATCTGTCCGTTCAGTCCCCGCAGGGGACGGTAGCCTAACACTATTCTCTATTGTCTCAATTTAGTCGACCTATGGCACGGACGCATTGTGCGAACGGTATCTTTACCTACTTCTAACGCTGACGAGCCGAAGTACTAACGCCCGGTGCTTTGAGTAAGCGATCTATATCCTCACACAACTGGTGAGAATGTATGAATAAGAATGATAGCAAGCTGAATATAATCGAATGTAGGTCGAATCGAGGACAGGCGTCATATATATGCAGAAAACCGTTTTTGCTATGCAATTTTGAATCATGGATAACTTTGAGTGTTTCGTCTTGAATTACTAGAAAAAAATAACGTTTACCTAGGAAAATCTGCTTTACGAAACTGAAGTGCATCATGGGGGAATCATATGCGATATACCGTTCATCGCACTTTGCTGACCGTTCGGGGGCGAGGTGGAATTGCGGGTGGTTTTTGGATATAACTAGAGCTGTCAGCAAGCAGCGTCCCATACGGCGGGGCGCTGATACATTCGGCCAGTAAGGCCCGAAAGAAAGGTAGGAGGCCATGACGAAAGGTCTGCACGTGCCTTCCGAGATCGGCAAGCTCAGGAAGGTCTGCCTGCACCGTCCCGGCGACGAGCTCCTCAACCTGCCGCCCGACGAGCTCGAGCGACTCCTGTTCGACGACGTCCCGTTCCTTGAGGTCGCGCAGCAGGAGCACGACACCTTCGCCCAGATCCTGAGGGACCAGGGCGTCGAGGTGCTCTACCTCGAGAACCTCGTCGCAGAGGTGTTCGACCAGGTCCCCGGCGCCCGCGCCGAGTTCACCGACCAGTACATCGCCGAGGCAGGCATCCGCGGCCAGCACATGCCGCAGATCGTCCGCGAGAAGCTGGACTCCATCGAGGACAACCTCGAGTTCGTCAAGAAGACCATGGCCGGCATGACCAAGGCCGAGATCGACATGCCCCTCACGGCGTCCACGACCCTCGACTCCCTGGTCAACTCCGAGTCCGAGTCCGACCTGATCATCGACCCGATGCCCAACCTCTACTTCACCCGCGACCCGTTCGCGGTCGTCGGCGAGGGCGTCAACCTCAACCGCATGTACTCGGTCACCCGCAACCGCGAGACCCTGTACGGCAAGTACGTCTTCAAGTACCACCCCGACTACAAGGACGTCTCCCTGTACTTCCGCCGCGACTGCCAGTTCCACACCGAGGGCGGCGACGTGCTGAACATCAACGAGAAGACCCTCGCCGTCGGCATCTCCCAGCGCACCCAGGCGGCCGCCATCGACGTCATGGCCCAGAACATCTTCTGGAACTCCGACTCCAAGGTCGAGCGCATCCTGGCCTTCGACATCCCGGTCTCGCGCGCCTTCATGCACCTCGACACGGTCTTCACCCAGATCGACGTCGATAAGTTCACGATCCACCCCGCCATCATGGGCACCCTGCGCGTCTACGAGCTGACCGCCGGCAAGAACCCGGGCGACGTGAACATCCGCCTGATCGAGGACACCCTCGAGCACGTCCTGGAGGACGCCACCGGCGTCGACCAGGTCAAGCTGATCCCCTGCGGCGGCGGCGACCCGATCGCGGCCTCCCGCGAGCAGTGGAACGACGGCTCCAACACCCTGTGCGTCGAGCCCGGCAAGATCTGCGTCTACGCCCGCAACACCGTCACCAACGACGTGCTGTACAAGGAGGGCCTGGACCTTCTCGTCGTGCCCTCCGCCGAGCTCTCCCGCGGCCGCGGCGGCCCGCGCTGCATGAGCATGCCCTTCTGGCGCGAGGACCTCTAAGGTTTTCAAAGACCCGTACAGGTCTTACTACAAACATCTAGCTGCCATTAGATGTCTCCCAATGGGACGGTGCGGTTCTTTCGCACCGTCCCATTCATGTTTATTGACGCTAAATTAAGATCAGATAAGGTGGCCATGGATATCAAGACAATTGGCGTTGAGGAATGGCTCAACGTTTGGGAGAAGAGTGCTACCTGGGATATCGCTCAGTCGACGATCTCGTCGCTGACCATGGGTGAGCTTCGCGCACTTGACGAGCAGGACGGTGCTACGTTCTACGAGCGCCTGGATCGCGAGAAGATGAATTACGGCTGGATCGAGGGCTCGCCGGAGTTTAAGGCCGAAGTCGCCAAGCTGTATCGTCGCGAGGTCAATCCCGATCACATTTTGCAGACTAATGGCTGTACGGGTGCTAACCTCAATGCCATCATGGCTGTTGTCGAGCCCGGCGATCACGTGATTGCCGAGTGGCCTACCTATGCGCCGCTCTATGAGATTCCGCGTACGCTGGGTGCCGAGGTCGAGTATTGGGAGCTTCGCGAGGAGCTCGGCTGGAAGCCCGATATCGAACAGCTCAAGCGCTCGGTGCGCACCAACACCAAGCTCATCTGCATCAATAACGCATCGAACCCCATCGGTACGGTGCTCGATGCCGATACGCTCGGCCAGATTGCCGAGATCGCCCGTTCGGTGGGCGCCTACGTGCTGTGCGACGAGGTGTATCTGCCGCTCGAGAACACCGAGTCCTTTATATCGATGGCCGACGTGTACGAGAAGGCCATTGTCACCAACTCGGTGTCCAAGACCTATTCGACGCCTGCGGCTCGCGTGGGCTGGGTCGTGGCCGACGAAGAGGTCTCCAACCGCATCCGCACCTATCGTGACTACACCATGATCTGCGGCGGCGTGTTCAACGACGCCCTGGCGACCTACGTGCTCGAGCACAAGGATAAGATCCTTGAGCGCAACCGTAAGATCGTGTTTGGCAACCGTGATATCGCTCAGGCATGGATCGATACGCAGAGCCGCGTCTCTTGGACGGCGCCGCAGGGCGTATCCACCTCGTTTATCCAGCTGGATATTCCGGAGGACGATGAGGAGTTCTGCAAGCGCCTGTTGGCCGAGAGGGGAGTGCTGCTGGTTCCCGGTAGCCGCTTTGAGCTTCCCTGCGGCGCACGCCTGGGCTACTGCGCGAGCGAGGACGTTCTGCGCGAGGGCCTGAGGCTTTTGAGCGAGGCGCTGGCGGAGTTCGATCGCTAGGATCACGACTTCCTTCGAAGTCCGTATTCAAATTGGCCGACGATAATCGATAACAGACCCGTTTCCCATGAGGGGGCGGGTCTGTTTTTTATACCGAGAAGTCAAGTTGTTACAAATGAGGCCGTACGGCAAGCTGATATCCGCTGGGCCTTATACTGAGCTTCCGGTGAACGGTATCCAACGTCTGGTAAACGGTAGCCTGGTTGCTAAAAATGAATAGGACGAACTTTTTTCTGAATAAAAATCAAAATGGTTGAGACATAGCAAGAATTGCGAATTCTATTCATACCTTTGCGTGAAATATGCAAATTGAGGGTGGTTCAAGAAAGATTAGTTCCAATTGATTTTCCGGTTAAAAAAGCGTTTAAGCACGTAGATACACTTTATTAAGTCAAAGTGTACCATGCGTGAAGTATATGTGTATGCCGTTCACCCCGTATAAAAAACCGTTCGGGGGCAAGGTGGAAGTATGGGCTGATTTTGGATATAAATATGTCGTCAGCAATAACGCCTCACACGGAGGGGCGCTAACGGATCGGCCCCGACAAGGGCCCGAAAGAAAGGTAGGAGGCCATGACGAAAGGTCTGCACGTGCCTTCCGAGATCGGCAAGCTCAGGAAGGTCTGCCTGCACCGTCCCGGCGACGAGCTCCTCAACCTGCCGCCCGACGAGCTCGAGCGACTCCTGTTCGACGACGTCCCGTTCCTTGAGGTCGCGCAGCAGGAGCACGACACCTTCGCCCAGATCCTGAGGGACCAGGGCGTCGAGGTGCTCTACCTCGAGAACCTCGTCGCAGAGGTGTTCGACCAGGTCCCCGGCGCCCGCGCCGAGTTCACCGACCAGTACATCGCCGAGGCAGGCATCCGCGGCCAGCACATGCCGCAGATCGTCCGCGAGAAGCTGGACTCCATCGAGGACAACCTCGAGTTCGTCAAGAAGACCATGGCCGGCATGACCAAGGCCGAGATCGACATGCCCCTCACGGCGTCCACGACCCTCGACTCCCTGGTCAACTCCGAGTCCGAGTCCGACCTGATCATCGACCCGATGCCCAACCTCTACTTCACCCGCGACCCGTTCGCGGTCGTCGGCGAGGGCGTCAACCTCAACCGCATGTACTCGGTCACCCGCAACCGCGAGACCCTGTACGGCAAGTACGTCTTCAAGTACCACCCCGACTACAAGGACGTCTCCCTGTACTTCCGCCGCGACTGCCAGTTCCACACCGAGGGCGGCGACGTGCTGAACATCAACGAGAAGACCCTCGCCGTCGGCATCTCCCAGCGCACCCAGGCGGCCGCCATCGACGTCATGGCCCAGAACATCTTCTGGAACTCCGACTCCAAGGTCGAGCGCATCCTGGCCTTCGACATCCCGGTCTCGCGCGCCTTCATGCACCTCGACACGGTCTTCACCCAGATCGACGTCGATAAGTTCACGATCCACCCCGCCATCATGGGCACCCTGCGCGTCTACGAGCTGACCGCCGGCAAGAACCCGGGCGACGTGAACATCCGCCTGATCGAGGACACCCTCGAGCACGTCCTGGAGGACGCCACCGGCGTCGACCAGGTCAAGCTGATCCCCTGCGGCGGCGGCGACCCGATCGCGGCCTCCCGCGAGCAGTGGAACGACGGCTCCAACACCCTGTGCGTCGAGCCCGGCAAGATCTGCGTCTACGCCCGCAACACCGTCACCAACGACGTGCTGTACAAGGAGGGCCTGGACCTTCTCGTCGTGCCCTCCGCCGAGCTCTCCCGCGGCCGCGGCGGCCCGCGCTGCATGAGCATGCCCTTCTGGCGCGAGGACCTCTAAGGTTTTAACGGTTCCGGTGCGGTCCCCCTACAACCGCACCGGTTTCGCCCGTCAAACGGGCACCACTTTTTAGTAATTCACTTTTTCGAAAGGAAACGAACCATGGGTGTTAACCTCTCCGGCCGTAGCTTCCTCAAGCTCCTCGACCTCACCACCGAGGAGATCGAGTACCTGCTCAAGCTCTCCAAGAACTTCAAGGACATGAAGCGCGCCGGCGTTCCTCACCGCTATCTCGAGGGCAAGAACATCGTCCTGCTCTTCCAGAAGACCTCCACTCGTACCCGCTGCGCCTTCGAGGTCGGCGGCATGGATCTGGGCATGGGCGTCACCTACCTCGATCCGGGTTCGTCGCAGATGGGCAAGAAGGAGTCCATCGAGGACACCGCCCGCGTTCTCGGCCGCATGTATGACGGCATCGAGTTCCGTGGCTTTGCCCAGGACGACGTCGAGGAGCTTGCCGCTAAGTCCGGCGTGCCCGTGTGGAACGGTCTGACCACCGAGTGGCACCCCACCCAGATGCTCGCCGACATCCTGACCGTCCAGGAGAACTTCAACTACGACATCAAGGGCAAGACCCTCGTCTTCATGGGCGACTGCAAGAACAACGTCGCTCGCTCCCTCATGGTCGTCTGCTCCAAGCTCGGCATGAACTTCGTGGCCTGCGGCCCCGAGGAGTGCATGCCCGCCGATGACGTCATCGAGGCCTGCAAGCCCATCGCTGAGGCCAACGGCTGCACCATTAAGCTGACCACCGACGTCAAGGACGGCGTCACCGGCGCTGACGTTCTCTACACCGACGTGTGGGTCTCCATGGGCGAGCCCGACGAGGTCTGGGCCGAGCGCATCGCTCAGCTCACCCCGTATCGCGTTACCTCCGAGGTCATGGCTATGGCCAACCCGGGTGCCATCTTCCTGCACTGCCTGCCCAGCTTCCACGACACCAACACCACGATTGGCGCCGAGAAGTGCGAGCAGTTCGGCATCACCGAGCAGGAGGTCACTGACGAGGTCTTCGAAAGCCCCGCTTCCAAGGTCTTCGACGAGGCCGAGAACCGCATGCACACCATCAAGGCTGTCATGTACGCTACGCTCAAGTAAGAGCATCTAGCATCTCGCTCGGGGTGCATTGCTGCGCACCCCGAGCGCTTTTGTCTGGTAAAAATCTCGCACCGAGCGACATGCACGGCACGGAAGAGCCGCTTCGGGCGAGATCAGTAATTGATTTATGAAGGGGGGATGAGAACTATGACTGAGACCGCTAAGAAAAAGCGCGGTATGCCTTCATCGTTCACCATTCTTCTTGCTCTGCTGGCAATTGTCGCGGTTGTTACCGTTATCGTCTCCGGTACGTCTGGCGGCGCGGTTACCGCTGCCCGCCTGAGCGATTTCTGCACCGCCCCGGTCAAGGGCTTCGCTGACGCTCTGCCCGTCTGCCTCTTCGTTATGATCCTCGGCGGCTTCCTCGGCATGATGACCGAGACCGGCGCCCTGGACAACGGCATTGCCGTTCTGGTGCAGAAGCTTAAGGGCAATGAGATCATGCTCATTCCCGTGCTGATGCTCATCTTCTCCCTCGGTGGTACCACCTATGGTATGTGCGAGGAGACCGTTCCCTTCTACGCCCTGCTCGCCGCTACCATGATGGCTGCTGGCTTCGATCCCATGGTCGGCGCTGCTACCGTCCTGCTCGGCGCTGGCTGCGGCTGCCTCGGCTCCACGGTTAACCCGTTCGCCGTCGGTGCTGCCGTCGACGCTCTGACTGGCGTTGGCATTGAGGTCAACCAGTCCATCATCATCGGCCTCGGTGCCGTCCTGTGGATCGTTACCACTGCCATGTCCATCTTCTTCGTCATGAGCTATGCCAAGAAGGTCAAGGCTGACAAGGGTTCCACCATCCTTTCGATGCAGGAGCTCAAGGACGCCGAAGAGGCTCACGGCAAGGCTGCTTCCGAGGTCCACAAGGAGGTCAAGCTCACCGGTCGTCAGAAGGGTGTTCTGATCGCCTTTGCCTTCACCTTCGTCGTCATGATCGTCGGCTTCATCCCGCTGGCCGACCTCAACGAGGGCGTCGCCAACTTCTTCGATGCTGGCGCTGTCTATGACGCCGACGGCAACGCCGTCGTTCAGGGCTGGTCTGCCCTGATCACCGGCCTGCCCATTGGCCAGTGGTACTTCGACGAGGCTTCCACCTGGTTCTTCCTCATGGCCGTCCTGATCGGTATCATCGGTGGCCTGTCCGAGAAGCAGATCGTCAACACCTTCATCACCGGCGCTGCCGACATGATGTCCGTTGTTCTCGTCATCGCCCTCGCCCGTGGTATCTCCGTCCTCATGGCTAGCACCGGCCTCGACGTCTACGTCCTCGACGCTGCCGCCAATGCTCTGGCTGGCCTGTCCGGCGTGATCTTCGCTCCCATGAGCTTCCTGGTCTACTTTGGCCTGTCCTTCCTGATCCCCTCGACCTCCGGTATGGCTACTGTCTCCATGCCCATCATGGGACCGCTGGCTGTTAAGCTCGGCTTCTCGCCCGAGGTCATGGTTATGATCTTCTCCGCCGCCATCGGCGTCGTGAACCTGTTCACCCCGACCTCCGGCGCCATCATGGGCGGTCTCGCCCTGGCCAAGATCGAGTGGACGACCTGGCTCAAGTTTGCCCTTAAGCTCATCGTCGCTCTCTCCGTCGTCTGCGCCATCATCCTGACCGTCGCTTGCGTGATGCTCTAAGTACCCAACGGGTACCCCACGGAAACCTTGACGATCCTGTAAGGGATCACCTGGTCATCGTCTGTCCGGTGGGGTCAACCCACCGGTAGACTCCTACCTTTAGCCCCCTCCCGTTCCGTGCGCGGGAGGGGGCGCACTTATGTTCCGCGGTTTTACCAAACCGCGGAACCACTTGACGCTGCGCGCCGCCCAGAACTACAATTTGTCATTCAAAAGGCAAGGCATGACCAAAAGGTCTATGCCTTGCCTTTTTCATGCCAACTTGTACGTTCTGGACGGCGCTCGCTGACTTATGCTCAACCTGCGACGCTGTTATTGTTGGTGCAGGGGAACAGCTTGCCCGCTCTGGTGCCCGTTCGTTGACTTTGGCTCTGCCTGTGACGTTTTCATTGTTGGTGCGGAGCGGCTTGTTCTCCGCCCCAAATTAGCTACCCCGGGTCCCCGGTGGTCGCGATGGGCATGTTTGGTTGGTGCCTGTTGATGGCCTGGGCATCGGGGAGGGTCTGCTCCGTTATAATCGCCTAGGACATTAAATGGAAACGGGACGGGAGCCATACATGCGCCAGGGTTTCGACAACGCGAAGTATATCGAGCTGCAGGCTGCTCACATTAAGGAGCGCATCTCGCAGTTTGGTGGCAAGCTCTATTTGGAGTTTGGTGGCAAGCTGTTTGACGACTATCATGCGAGCCGCGTGCTGCCGGGTTTTGAACCGGACAGCAAGTTCCGCATGCTCAAGAGCATTGCCGATGATGTTGAGGTCATCATCGCAATCAATGCAAACCATATCGAGAAGAACAAGGCCCGTGGCGACCTGGGCATTACCTATGACGAGGACGTCTTGCGCCTGGTCGACCTGTTCCGCGGCAACGGTTTTGCTGTCGCGGCTGTGGTCATCACCCAGTACGCCGGCCAGCCCGCCGCCGATGTGTTCCGCAATCGCCTGAACGCGCTCGGCATTCCTGCCAAGCTGCACTATCCCATCGAGGGCTATCCGCACGACGTCGATCTGATCGTTTCTGACGAAGGCTACGGCAAGAACGAGTTCGTCGAGACCACGCGTCCACTTGTTGTCGTGACGGCGCCCGGCCCTGGCTCGGGCAAGCTCGCCACTTGCCTCTCACAGCTGTATCACGAGCATAAGCACGGCACTGCCGCCGGCTATGCCAAGTTTGAGACCTTCCCGGTCTGGAATCTTCCTCTGACGCATCCGGTCAATATTGCCTACGAGGCCGCCACGGCGGACCTCGACGATGCCAACATCATCGATTCCTTCCACCTTGAGGCCTACAACAAGACCACGGTCAACTACAACCGCGACGTCGAGGCCTTCCCGGTGGTCCGCGCCCTGATGGAAAAGATCCTGGGCAAGAGCCCCTACCAGAGCCCCACGGACATGGGCGTCAATATGGTCGGCTTTGCCATCACCGATGACGATGCCTGCCGCGACGCTTCCAAGATGGAGATCGTCCGCCGCTACTTTACCGCGGTCGAAAATGTGCGCCGTACCGGCGTGGGGGATGAGCAAGTCGACCGTCTCAAGATTATTATGAAGAAGGCCGGCATCGATAAGAACTATTCGCCGGCGCGCTCGGCGGCCCTAACCAGGGAGCAGCTGACGGGTGGTCCCGTGGGCGCCATGGTCATGCCCGATGGCTCCGTGGTGACCGGCAAGACCTCCACGCGCCTGGGCGCCGCAAGTTCGCTCATTATGAACGCCCTCAAGCATGTCTCGGGCGTCGACCTTGAGCTCGAGGTCATTAGCGATGAGGCGATTGAGCCCATCAGCAAGCTCAAGACGCATTTCCTGGGCAGCAAAAACCCGCGCCTTCACACCGACGAGACGCTTATGGCGCTGTCGATCACCTCGGCTACGAGCGAGACGGCCGCTCGTGTCCTTTCGGGCCTGGAGCAGCTGCGCGGTTGCGATGCCTTCTTTAGCGTGATTATCTCGCCGACGGACGAGACGGTACTGCGCAAACTGGGTATCAACGTGTGCTGCGAGCCCAAGTTTGAGCGCCGCGGTTTCTTCCATCGCTAAGTTTGAAGCACCGCGGTAATTGCATTGCATTTTGGCCGTATCGGGTTAGCGCCCGGTACGGCTTTTTGATCAATAAAGCGCCTATTTCGGCGAAAAATAGCCGTTTACCTGCCTAGAAACAATTTGAGCGGTATACAATAACCATAACTGTTTCATCCTTAGCGGGATGCCGCATGATGGATATTACCTGACATCGTGAGGTGTGTCGGTCGCGCACGGCGCGTTAGATGCTCGTGCTCGGTTTGAGGAGGCTGCTATGGCGGGCAAGGGTCGTGCGAGTGTCAACGATATGAAGCGTGTCGAGGTGTTGGTGTTGATGGAGATCGCCCAGCAAACCGAAGACAATGGCGGGCCGTATGGTTTCTCGCGCAAAACGCTTGCCGAGCGCGTGGGGGTTTCGCCGTATCGTGCCCGCGCCGCAATCGATCGCTTGGATTCCGAAGGCATGATTGATGTCGTCTCGCGTTATAGCGACGACGGCGGTCAGCTTGCAAATGGCATTTGCCTCACCGAACGTGGCGAGTGGTATCTTGAGGGCGTCCGTACCGGCATGCTCGTTCAGGAAATGCTTGAGGACGAGGTTGCTGATCGATAGCAGCATGTAACCCTTGCCATAGCGACGCCGCCTGGGAAACCGGGCGGCGTTTTGTTTCGAGATGGAGAAATGCGATTGCGCGTAAGAAAAATTGCGTGCGGCGCGCGTCGCGAGTATTACAATGAAGACCCGTAAGATGTGGATAAACAACTTCTACGGGAAGCGCAGGTAACTCAATATGACCAAGCATGTGTTCGTAACCGGCGGCGTGGTTTCGTCCCTGGGCAAGGGTATCACCGCGGCCTCGCTGGGCCGTCTGCTCAAGTCGCGTGGCTACAAAGTAACGATGCAGAAGGCCGACCCGTATCTGAACGTCGACCCCGGTACCATGAGCCCGTTCCAGCATGGTGAGGTCTTCGTTACCGAGGATGGTTACGAGTCCGACCTGGACTTGGGTCATTACGAGCGCTTTATTGATGAGAACCTGACCCGCGATTCCAACTTTACGACCGGTGCCATCTACAAAAGCCTAATCGCCCGTGAGCGTCGCGGCGACTTTTTGGGCGGTACCGTGCAGGTGATTCCCCACGTCACCAATGCCATTAAGGACAAGTTCCGCCGCATCGAGGAGCAGACCGGCTCCGATGTAGTCATCACCGAGCTGGGCGGCACGATCGGCGACATCGAGTCCCAACCGTTTGTCGAGGCCATCCGTCAGTACCGCAAGGAGGCCGGCCCCGAGAACGTCTGCTACATCCACGTGTCGCTCGTTCCCTATATCGCCGCCGCCCACGAGGTCAAGACCAAGCCCACGCAGCATTCCGTCAAGGAGCTCCGCAGCTTTGGCATCCAGCCCGATATTATCGTGCTGCGCTCCGACCACCATATCGATGACGCTATCCGCGGAAAGATCGCAAGCTTCTGCGACGTCGACACCGATTGCGTCTTTACCAACGAGGACTGCGCGAGCATTTACGATGTTCCGCAGCTGCTTGCCGAGCAGGACTTTGACCTGCGCATTTGCGAGCGCCTAGGTCTGGATCCGCGTGAGCGCGACATGAGCGAGTGGAACGAGTTCCTGCGCAAACAGAATCACGCCAACCATCACGCCGACAAGGTGAAGATCGCCGTCGTGGGTAAGTACACGCAGCTGCCCGATGCGTACCTGTCGGTTATCGAGGCCCTGCACCATGCGGGCGTCTTCTACGATCGCCATGTGGACGTCCAGCTAGTCGACGGCGAGAGCCTCGACGAGCAGAATGTCTCCGAGGTTCTGGGCGACGCCTCGGGCATCCTGGTCCCCGGCGGCTTTGGCAAGCGCGCCCTGGAGGGCAAGATCCTCGCGGCCGAGTTCGCCCGCGAGCACAAGATTCCGTATCTGGGCATTTGCCTGGGTATGCAGGTGGCCGTGTGCGAATTTGCCCGCAACGTCGTCGGCCTTGCCGGCGCCAGCTCTTCCGAGTTCGATCCGGATGGCCCGTATAGTGTCATCGACCTGATGAGCTCGCAGGAGGACGTGACCGAGAAGGGCGGCACCATGCGTCTGGGTGCCTATCCGTGCAAGCTTGCTGCCGATTCCCTCGCGCGCGAGGCCTATGGCGAGGAGCTCGTCTACGAGCGTCACCGTCACCGTTTTGAGTTCAACAACGCCTTCCGTGACCAGCTCGAGGACGCCGGTCTGGTAATCTCGGGCCTTTCGCCCGACGAGCGTCTGGTCGAGATGGTCGAGCTGCCGCGCGATGTACATCCGTGGTATGTGGCCACCCAAGCTCATCCCGAGTTCAAGAGCCGTCCGACCAACCCGCAGCCGCTGTTCCGCGAGTTCGTGCGCGCCTCGATTGGCCAGCATGAGGGCGTCGATCGCGTGCAGGTGACGCCCAAGAACCTCGCTACGGACTAAGGGTGTCGGCAAACCAAGAACATACCGAAGCTGCTCCCTCGTCGCTCACTGTGGTGGCGGGGGAGTATCTCGATTACCTTGCGGTCGAACGGGGTTTGGCGCGCAATACGATTGCGGCCTACCGTCGTGACCTGACGACGTATTGCGCCTATCTGGAGTGGGCTGACATTGCGTCTTTTGAAGATGTGAGCCGTCAGGTCGTGGAGGGCTTTGTTGCCGATCGCCGCGACGGAGGCTATTCCGACGCCTCGGTGGAGCGCGCGCTTGCTGCCGTGAAGGGCCTGCATGCCTTTTTGGTGCGCGATGGGGCCGTGGCCCAAAACCCGACGGCGGCGTTGCGCCTGCCCAAAAAGGCAGATCGCCTGCCGGAATACCTTTCGGTGGAGGATGTCTCGGCACTGCTCGATCAAGACTTTCCCGAGGGCGAGATGGGGCTGCGCGATCATGCCATCTTGGAAGTGCTTTACGGTTGCGGCTTGCGCGTGAGTGAACTGGTTGGGCTCGATGTGCGCGATATCCATATCGATGACGGGTTTGTCCTGGTGCGCGGTAAGGGCTCCAAGGAGCGTCTGGCCCCGTTGGTGGGAAGCGCGGCGCGTGCCCTGACACACTATATAGGTGACGGGCGCACTCTCCTGGCCGCCCATGCTCACGGGACGGAGACCTTGGCGGTCTTTTTAAATAAGAACGGACGTCGCCTGTCGCGCCAGGCCGTGCATGCGATATGCGAGCGGTATGGGCGCCAGGTGGGGCTGGTGGGGCTCCATCCCCATACCTTGCGCCACTCCTTTGCCACCCACATGCTCGCGGGCGGTGCCGACCTGCGTGTGCTGCAGGAGATTTTGGGCCATGCCGATATTTCGACCACGCAGGTCTACACGCATGTCGACCGCACGCAACTGACCGAGGTCTATCTGGCGGCGCATCCGCTGGCACATCGCTAGCAACCTCGCTGACCTGCATATTTATAAATATTAAGGGGGACGGGCCCCAGATTGTCGCGACGCACTTTTGCGCGCATGGGCAATCTGGGGCCCCGTCTCATTTTTCGCCAGACACCGACGCGGTGGTGGGCCGTGTGCGCCGTGGGTGGGGGAGTTTGGGGGCGATGTGAACGGCGTGTAAAGGGACGTAAAAATCGCCTCAAGGTCAACTTGAAGGTTGAGGTTCGCGGGCGTGGTTCTACAGGTGGCATCGCGCCTTTGCTGCAAACACAACATATTGTGTTTTCGAACATATGCTCGGGGGTGTTTTACAGCATATTGGGTGTGGAGTGATGGGGCGGGATGGGGGAAGGGGTGGGGAAAGGTGTTGAAAAATGGGGCGGTTCCCCATATTATTGATGACGTCGACAGGCGGGGTGGTTCCCCGCGTACGTGCCATCTGAGTAACCGAGGGGAGGGCGCACATGGGAATGACGGGTGCATACGAGCGCAATCTCGATGCAAAAGGTCGTCTGTCCCTGCCTGCACCCCTTCGTGAGGAGCTTGGAGAGCACGTTCGCGTGTTTAAAGCCCTGGATGTCGATGCTCTGTACGTGTTCTCTGCCGAGGCCTTCGATAAGTGGGTCGAAGGACTCTTCGCGGGTCGTGAGGGCCACGAGGGTTTTAACCCGCGTGACATCAACGACCAGAAGCTCATGAGGGCGATCAACAAGCGCACCACGTCGATGGATGTGGACAGCGCGGGTCGTATCGGTCTTTCTGAGTCTCTCCGCAAGCAGGCGAACCTCGACCGCGAGGTCACGGTTGTGGGCAACTACGACCACCTTGAGGTTTGGGACCGCGCTACGGCCGATGAGGACGATGATGACGAGGCCCTGCTGGACCTCTTCTTCTCGTAAGGGCAAGGCACGAGTAACGGATGGAGCGTGGGATCTTGACACAAGAATATCGGCATGAACCTGTCATGCTCGGCGAAGTGCTTGAGTCGCTGCAGCTAAAGAGCGGCTCCGTCGTCTGCGACTGCACCCTTGGCGGTGCCGGCCATTCGGTAAAGATGGCCGCGCAGGTGGGGGAGACCGGCCTTTTGCTCGGCGTCGATCAGGACGACATGGCCCTCGAGGCCGCTGGCGCCCGTCTGGACCGCGAGGTTCCCGGCGTACCGCACCAGCTGCTGAAGGGCAACTTCGGCGACTTGGACGAGCTGCTTTGCTCGGCCGAGGTGCCCGGGGTCGATGGCTTCCTGTTCGACTTGGGCGTTTCGTCGCCGCAACTCGATATCCCTGGCAGGGGCTTTTCGTACAACGAGGACGCCCCATTGGACATGCGGATGGATCCGGGTAACAACACCTTAAACGCAGCTGAGGTCATCAACACCTATAACGAACACGACCTCGCCCGGATTCTACGCGTCTACGGCGAAGAGAAGTTCGCCTCGCAGATCGCGCGTGAGATCGTGCGCCGCCGCGAGCATGAGCCGATCGAAACCACCGGTCAGTTTGTCGAGATCATCAAGGCTGGTATCCCCGCTGCCGCTCGTCGGCATGGCGGACACCCAGCCAAGAAAAGTTTCCAGGCCATTCGCATCGAGGTCAATCACGAACTCGATGTGCTCGAGCGAGGGCTAGACGCCGCCACAAGGTGGCTCAACCCGGGCGGACGCATCTGCGTCATCTCGTATCACTCGCTCGAGGACCGTATCGTAAAGAACCACTTTAAGGAGATGAGCCAGGGGTGCACGTGTCCGCCGGAGATTCCGGTGTGCGTGTGCGGCAACGTGCCGATACTCAAGGTCATCACCCGCAAACCCCTGGTTGCCCAACCCGATGAGGTTGCGCGCAACCCTCGGGCGAGATCAGCCAAGATCCGCGTGGCGCAGCGTCTGTAGACGCGACCGCGCGATATTGGACCTCCCGCTCGCACCATAAACGAAGCTTAAACACACTACCAACGTACTCGGGATGGGAGGCGGCATATCATGGGCTACAACACCTCAAACGCAGCACTCGCCTATGATATGAACGCCATGCCCGCCTATCGTGAGACACCGCAGGCTCCCGCTGCTCCCCGCGAGCAGCGCACGCCGCGCTTTGATGTCTACACGGGCGCGGGCCGTCAGGCAAACCAGGCGGTAAGCCCGGTTTTCATGAGCGTTCTTAAAACGTTTTGCATCATTGCGGCCATCTTCATGACGATCGGTGTCGCCCGTGTGGCGCTCGCCGGCGTTACGGCCCAGGTGCTCAACAGCAATGCCGCGCTTACCAACACGCTCGAGAAGGCGACCGATGAGAGCTCCGACCTGGAGGTCATGCATTCGGTCTATGGTGCCGACACGCGCATTCGCGACCTTGCAGGCGCTTATGGCATGGTGGAGCCCAGCGAGAGCGTTACACTTGATTTTTCGCAGGATGCAGCCGCGGGCGCTAGCTCGACCGCGACCGCTCAGTAACAAGACGGTAGCTGAGTATGACAAATGACTATCGCCGCGGCTCCGACCGGGGTCGCGGTTCTGGACGTCCCTCATCGCGGGGACGTTCTGGTTATCAAGGAACGGGTCGGCCATCTTACAACGCGAGGCCGTCCTATGGCAACGACCCTGCGTCGCGTCTCCGTGGCTCGAGTGGCCCTCAAATGCATAACACCAGATCGCGCAAGGGCTCGTCGACCGAATGGCTCACGGGCACGCCGCTGCCCCGTCGCAAAGCCGTCATGGGCTTCATCGGGTTTGGCTTGGGCTTGGGCGTCCTTCGCCTTGCCGACTATCAAATCGTGGAAGCCGATAAGTTACGCGACCGTGCCGATGCACGTCGCTTGCTTGCGCAGACGCTGTATGCCAAGCGCGGTACCATCTACGACCGTAACGGCAACGTGCTGACGTCGTCGGTCGAATGCCGCAACATCGCCGTGAATCCTCAGCTTATCGAGGACGTTGACAAGACGGTCTCGGCACTGGTCAAAGCTACGGGCATCGATAAGAAAACCTGTCGTGATCTCGTTATGTCCGATGGCACCTGGGTGTATATCAAACGCCAGGTGGACGAGGACGATGCTGCGGCGCTGGAGAAGAAGAATCTGCCCGGCGTGCTTTTTGAGCAGGCCATGAAGCGCGTATATCCATACGGCAATCTGGCATCGCAGGTGCTGGGTGTAGTGAATGTAGACAACGACGGCTTGACGGGTCTCGAAAAGCAATACAACAAGCTTCTGACCGGCACGAACGGTTCTCTCGTACGCGAGCGCGCGAGGGACGGCAGCTATATCGCGGGCGGTGCCTATAAAAAGGTGGCTGCGGTCGACGGCGTTGATCTCGTGACGACGCTCGACGTCAATATCCAGCGTGCGGCCGAGGATGCCCTGGCAGAGGCTGTCGAGAAGACAAAGGCCAAGAACGGCTCGGCGCTGGTCACTGATCCTACGACAGGCGAGATCTTGGCAGCCTGCTCGTATCCGACCTACGACCAGACCAATTTGGAAAACGCCAAGACCGAGGATATGAACCTGCGCCTGGTCACCGACGCCTACGAGCCCGGCTCGGTCTTTAAGACGCTCGTGGCGGGCGCCGGCTTCGACTTGGGTGTCGTGCGGTCGAGTACGTCGTTTGAGGTGCCGGCGAGCATCAAGGTGGGCGACGATACCGTCACCGATGCCGACAAGCGCGACTACGCCATGACCATGGATGTGCGCGAGATGATGCGCCGTTCGTCCAACGTGGGATTTGTCCTGGTGGGGCGCAAGATCGGTGCCGACGACTTTGCCGCCTATGTGGACAAGTGGGGCATCGGTCACAGCTCTGGTGTCGATTTTCCGGGCGAGAGCCTGGGCATCGTCAAGGAGCGTGACCAGTATGACGGCGCCACGCTGGGCTCGATGAGCTTTGGACAGGCGCTGTCTGTCTCGCCGATTGAGATCGCACGTGCCGTGGGCGGCATCGCCAACGGCGGCGTGATGATGACCCCGCACTTCTATAAGTCCAGCAAAGGCGACGAGAAGGACTGGGGCGAAGGCGAGCGCGCGATTTCGGAGGACGCCGCATCCCAGGTGACATCGTGCATGCAGACGGTCGTGTCGGAGGGAACGGGCGTTGGCGGCGCGGTTGACGGCTATGACGTGGCGGGTAAGACCGGTACGGCCGAACGCGCCGACGAGAACGGCGGCTACCTCAAGGAGAACTACATGTCGTCCTTTATGGGCTTTGCACCGGCACAATCGCCCAAGGTGCTGTGCTATATCACGCTCGACGGAACGCCGAGCGGCTCAGATGCCGCTGCGGTGCCGTTCCAGTCCATTATGGCCAACGCGCTCGACGTGCTGGGTATCCCACACGCGAAGTAGGGGGTTACAATCTTTGGGGCGTGGTTTGTTGTCCCATATGAGGGGTGTTCACATGCCCTGCACCACGCATGCGCGGCGCTGGGATACAATACGCCGATAGCATTATTTAGGTTTACAGGGGAGCTGCAATGATAGAGATCGCCGTCAACAACCTCGCGGCCGCAACAGGGGCCCGAACCGTGACGGGAGAAGTCGATCGGGTATGCCGCGGGTGCGTTATCGACTCGCGCCAGGTCGAGGAAGGGGCGATTTTCGTCGCCTTTCCCGGTGAAAACGTCGACGGCAATGATTTTGCTTCCCGTGCCGTCCAGTCGGGTGCCGGCGCCGTCGTGATGACGCGTGAGCCCGAGGCCGAGCTGGTCTCGCTGGCGCAGGACAAGGGCTGTGCCATCTTGCTGACCGATGATCCCGAGGAGTTTCTGCTGCGTTTGGCGCACGCGTATCGCCTGGAGCTTGGCTGCCTGGTCGTTGGCATTACCGGTTCCATCGGCAAGACGACGACCAAGGACGTTCTCGCCGCTGTGCTCGCCAAGCGCTATCGTGTCTGGGCCACCAAGGGCAATTTCAATAACCTGATCGGCATGCCGCTCACGGTGCTTTCCGCTCCGGCCGATACCGAGGTCCTGGTGCTCGAGATGGGCATGAACCATTTCCACGAGATCGAGCGCCTGTCCCAGTCCGCCAATCCCAACCTTGCCATCGTGAGCAAGATCGGCACCTCTCATATCGGCATTTTGGGCAGCCGCGAGAACATCGCCCGCGCTAAGGCCGAGATTGTCCAGGGCATGTGCGCCTCCGGCGACTATTTGCCGCTGCTGGTTTTGGGCGGCGAGGACGATTTTACGCCGTTCATTCGCGATACGTTCGCCCAGCCTGCTGGTATCGACGTGATGCTGGCCGGTGTCTCTGACGATGATGAGGTCCGCGCCCGCGACGTTCGCGTTGATGACGAGGGCCGTCCGGTCTTTACACTCGATTTTGGTCAGGGCGAGACAATCGATACCATGCTTGCCATCCCCGGCGTGCAGTCCGTTCCTAATGCCGTTAAGGCCGCCGCGGTTGCCTATCGCCTGGGCGTGACGCCCGAGCAGATCGATGCTGCCTTTAGGGGTCTTACGATCACCGGGCACCGCCAGGAGATCAAGCGCGCCAAGAGCGGTGCACGCATCATCGACGATTCCTATAACGCCAGCGCCGAATCGATGGCAGCCGGCCTCGATCTGCTGTGCTCGCTTTCATGCACGGGGTCTCGCATGGCGATCCTGGGCGAGATGGGCGAGATGGGCGATGAGGCTCCTCGCATGCATGAGCTCGTGGGCGCCTATGCCGCCGCCAAGAAGCTCGACATGCTGGCGTGCGTGGGTGGTGAGCTGGCCCAGCTTATGGCCGATGCCGCGCGCATGATGGGCATGGACGAGGACCGCATCCAGGTGTTCTCCGATTATCAGCAGGTGCTCGACCGCATGGGCGGCGCGCTTG
>URKC01000014.1:0-30976 GCA_900548295.1 uncultured Collinsella sp. | reverse complement strand
ACTTGAATGCTCAAAGTGGGAGAAAATCCACGCTCATTTTTCATGCGGGAGATTATCCACGCTCGTTTCGCGCCGAAGGCGTGGCCTGCGACCTCGCTTTCCTACAGCTGCTCGAGCATAGCGGCGCAACCGGCGAGCACGTCGCGGTAGGTGGCATCGAAATTGCCGGTGTACCAGGGATCGGCCACGTCGCCGGGGCGTCCGGTCCAATCGAGCAAGCGCGTAATCTTGCCGTCGGGGTCGTCGCCAAAGATGCGACGCAGGCCACGCGCGTTCTCAGCATCCATATAGACAATGTGGTCCCAGTTGCCATACTCTGCTCGACGCACCTGGCGGGCACGGTGCGCAACGACGGGAATCCCGACTTCGCGCAGCTTGGCGACCGTGCCATGATGCGGCGGGTTGCCGATCTCCTCAGTTGAGGTCGCCGCGGAATCGATGACAAACTCCGCCTCGCGCCCAGCGCGGCGCACGAGCTCGGTAAACACCGACTCAGCCATCGTCGAGCGGCAGATGTTCCCATGGCAGATAAACAGTACGCGTTGCATATGCGGTTTCCTTTCGATCGCCATCATCGAGCTCGAGTATCGCATCTGTGCTTACGCTCTCGCCCGCTTGCGCTCCCAGCGAGCCAACTTAATCGTCACCAGTGTAAGTGCCCAGGCTACAAGCGAGAACGCAGCGCCCACGGCACCCACGTACGCAATGCCAATTCCGTTTACCACGGCGCCGCCCACTGCGGTGCCAAACGAGATACCGACGTTAAACGCCATGGGCTCAACCGAACTCGCGAGCACCATCGACTTGGGATGGCGGCTGCGCGCCACGTCCATAAAGTGTGTGATGCACGACACCGAGAACAGGTACATGAGCATCGCCAAGCTAAAGACAAAGACCAGCGCGAGCGGCATGGTGCCGCCCACGGCAAACAGCCCGAGTAACGCCGCCGCCTGCAGCACAAACGTAACAAGCAGTGCCTTCATGCCAAAACGCGCATCGATCCATCCGCCCAAGATGTTTGAGGTCAGGCAAAACACGCCGTAGGCCATAAGCGTGGTACTCGCCTGAACAGTGCCCATTCCCAGCACCTGCTCAAGATAAGGTGTCACGTAGCCGTAGAATACGTAGACCGAGCCCACGCCAAACAAAAAGATGAGCATGCCGGTGATGATACTCGGCTCGCGCAGCAGACCCGCCTGCTCGCGAAAGGTGGCAGGCTCATCGGTTTGCCCAGCGCGCGGCATAAACGCCACGAGCGCTCCGCAGATCAGAACGGCAAAGGTCAGCGTGCCGTACATGGCCACGTGCCAGTCGAGCGTGTCGGCCACGAACTTGCCGATCGAAGTGACAAAGACCATTGCCACGGAAAACGCACCATATACCACCGAGATGGCAAGCGAGGTTTGCTGTGGGGACAGCAGCTCGGGGATGTACGTCACACCCACGGCGAGCAGTGCGCCCGAGACGGAGCCCAGGACAATGCGCGAGATAAACAGCACCTGGAAGTTGGGCGCCAACGCCATGACCAGGTTGCCGAGCACAAAAACGATGCTGTAGCACACGAGCAGCTGGTAGCGGCGGAATCGCCCCGTGCTGAGCGCGAGCACCGGCGTGGCGATAGCGTAGACGAGCGCGAACACGCTGATGAGCTGGCCCGCAGTGGCAAGTGATACGCCGAGTTCCGTTGCCAAGTCGCTTTCGATGCCGATGACCACGAACTCCGAGCAGCCGAGCGAGAAGCCCAACAGCACGAGCAGCGCCAGGCAGAGCTTGGTGCGCGCGGGGGAGAGCGCGGCGGCGGTTGACTTACTTTTAGGCGTGGTTGCGGCGGTCAAGGTTGTCACTCCAATGTCGCATGAATAAGCGGGATTCAATCCCTGCAACTCTAACAGAATGTGACAAAGAGACAGTCCCTTTGTCACATTGGGGGCCCAATTACCGTTCGGCACGTTAAGGGTCCCCGCTCCCCGCTTAACACTTGACGAAGAATCTCCATCTTTATATACCTATCGGTAGGCATATAGGTTGCATTGCCGATAGAAACGGAGTAACCATGACTCTCATCGCACCAGCCGAAAAGGACCGCCCCCGTGAGAGCGGCGCATTTGCTTGGATTGTCGTTATTGCGCTCGGTTTAATGTCTGCGGGAACAACCGGCACCTACAGCATCATTGCCGGCTCATTCATCGCTCCTGTATGTGAAGACCTGGGCTTTGACTACACTTCTTTCTCTTTCTATTTCACCGCGATTCTTCTTGGCCTTGCGCTTGGGCTTCCGCTTTTGAGTCATTTCATTCCAAAAGTAATCGGCAAACCATGGCATATTTGCGTTGAACTCGTCCTTATTGCCGCCGGCGCCGCAATGGCGTTCTACACCGAGGTCTGGATGTTCATCGTCTCCGCCGCAGTGATCGGCATCTGCTTTTCGTTCACAACGGGTGTCTGCATGTCCGATGTCATTGACCAATGGTTCAGTAAATCGTCTGGTCTTGCCATCGGCCTTGCGTGGGGCGTTAATTCTCTCTGCACGCTGCTATTGAGTCCTGTCATTACACTGGTCATCGAGCAGCAAGGCTGGCGTACGGGTTACATCGTACTTGCGGCCGTTTCTGCAGCCATGATATTGCCCACAAGCGCATTTATCATTCGCCTTAAGCCTTCTGATCGCAATATGCTTCCGTACGGAGAGACTACCTCCGAAACCCATGAGAGCTACAGCGCCGATGAAAAGGAAGATGTCTCTTCGGGCATGGCGCTCCGCGATGCCGCGAAAACGCCATCTTTTATTCTCTGTGCCCTTCTGCTCTGCGTGGCGCAACTCACCTGCTGCATGAACCAGCTGTTCCCGACCTATGCAAGCGAGGTCGGCTTCAATCCCATCGTGGGAAGCCTAATGGTTTCGGCGGCTTCGCTCTCCGATATTTTCCTAAATCCCTTCGTAGGCAAAACATGCGACAAGCTCGGTGCTATTAAAGCAACAGTCGCATGGACGGGAGTCAGCATTCTTTCATTCCTACTTCTCATCTTTGGCGGAAGCAACGAGACCGTTTCCATCATCGCGGCCGGCGTAAACGACGTCATGTTCGCCATCGTTGGAACTGCAATGCCGATGATTCTCCTCTCGCTCTTCGGATCACGCGATTTTGGAAGGATCTATTCGATTATTTGCTCAGCGGGCTATGTTGTCGGAGCTTTCGGAATGCCAGTCATGATGAAGGTTTACGGTATGGCAGGGTCTTTCCAAGGAGTATTCGTCTTCTGTATCATCTGCAACCTTCTGATTGCGACATTTGCTTTAGTTTCCGGTCTCCTCAATAAGACTACCGCGAAATAACCTGACCAACGAACTGCCCTTCAGCCCCGTCATTTGTCTCCGCAAGTTAAAACGAAATTGGGGCCGATTCCAACATAGCTGGAATCGGCCCCAATTTCTATTCAACAACTTTTGCAATCATCGCGAACACGGGTTTCGAACCATTCCGCGACCCCGCAAGTCGTCGCATCGCGCTTGCCAAGGTGCCTCTGTTATTACGCGCCTATTTAAACATGAGTTCGACGATCCCTGCCCAAACAGCCTTTTCATCGATGTCTTCATCTTGGGCAACGGTATTGCTCGCTCCCTCAAGTACGGTGTAAAGAATCTGCACGTACAGCATGACGTCTGTTTCATCGGAAAACGCGCCAATTTCTAGGCCATGGAGAAGGATGTCTTTAAGCGCGTCCATAGTTCGGTTGATCGCCGTTGCCTGACGTTCCTGAACTGCAGGGATTCGATTTGCCTGAATACTGACCTCGGCCAGCACGCGACGGCGCTTTTCATCACTACGATAGCCACCTATAACCGAATTGCCGAGCTCGATAAGCGCCGCCTTGAATCCGTTCCTATCGACTATTAGCGAGTAGTCGCGCTGATAGTCGATAGTCGGAAACATACTATCTAAGAGCGTGGTGAAAATATCCTCTTTAGAGGGAAAGTAGTAGTACACCGATGGCTTGGATATACCGACACGGTCGCAGATTTTTCCAATGGACGCCTTGTCGTAACCGACTTCTGCCACAAGATCATACATTGCGTCCAATATTTTTCCCTTTGTGCTCACGCTTCACTTCTCCATTGCAAATCACTTCCGCATTGCCAACATTATTAAGAATGGCAACGGAACATCAATTCGTGTCCAAACACGACCACTATAAACGGTGAACGGTAGGTATCGACAGGCGAATGGCAATTATACAAAAACACCTACCGAACGGTAGGTATAGTAGTACTATAGCTGGTGTAACCCCGCTATTGTCGCGGCCGGACAGCATTGCGGGAAACCCGACGGAAGGACCAACCATGTACGAGAACTATCGTATGCCGGGCGAGTTTGAGAAGCGCTCCAACGTCTATGTGACATGGCTTCCCGATTACATTCGCGCAGAGGGCTTCGATAATCGCCAGCCCTGCGTTGACGTAATTAAAGCTTTGCTTGAGTATGGCGACGTTACGGTCAACCTCAACTGTGGTACCCCCGGCTCCTACGAGGAAGCCTGCTCGCGCCTTAAAGAAGAAGGGGTGGATCTCGACCGTATCCAGATTACGCAGTTCGAAGACTCCAACTTCTACGTTCGCGACAACGGCCCCAGCATCATGGTCGACGACGAAGGCCATTCCTATATGGTCAACCCCGCTTGGACCTATTATGGCGTGTGGGACAAGAACTCCCCAGAGTGCCAGTCCGCACGCAGGGCAGCTGTTCACATGGCGGTTGCGCTCGGGTGCTTCGATATCGTCAATTCCGAAATGGTTTCGGAGGGCGGCGACCGCGAGTTTGACGGTCACGGCACCCTGATCGCCATCGAGGACACGGAATGCCGCAAGCGCAATCCCGAGTTCTCAAAAGAGGAAGTGGAGGCCGAGTACAAGCGCATCTACAACCTCAACAAGGTTATCTGGCTGCCGCAGCCTATGCTTGAGGACGACGACTATCGACTGGGCATCCTCGACGAGAAGGAAGATGGAACTCCTGTCTTCGGCATGAGCTTCGCCGCCCACATCGATGAGATGTGCCGCTTTATCACCCCGAACAAGATTCTTCTTGCCGAGGTATCCGATGAGGAGGCCGCCTCGAGCAAGGCGGGCGCGGAATCGCGTCGTCGCATCGACGCCGCCTACGAGATTCTACGCGCCGAGACGGACTGGGAGGGCAAGCCCTTCGAAATCGTCCGCATGCCCACTGCCGAGCCGATCGAGGTTGTCATCGCCCCCGGCGACGAGGACTACGAGCTGTATAAGGGCTTCATCGACGAAATGGGCGGCAAGTTCATGGATGGCACCCCTTGGCCCGAAGGCCCCGTTCACTTTTATGCCGCAGCAAGCTACTGCAACTTCCTCATCTGCAACGGCGTCGTTCTTGGCCAGCGTTATTACCACGAAGGCATGAGCGAAGTCGTGAAGGAGAAGGACGAGCAGGCCAAGGCGGTTCTTGAGAGCTGCTTCCCCGATCGCAAGGTCATCATGATCGACTCTCTCGCGCTTAACCTGTCCGGCGGCGGCGTGCACTGCTGGACCAAGGACGTGGCCGCCAGCTGCTAGCAAGTTCTTAAACTTGCGCTGCCTGATCCAAGCGCCACATTTACAGTCCCCGAGGGATATCCGTGTTTCCCTCGGGGGCGCATTCGACACTTACCCATCAAACAATTGAAAGGAAATAGGCATGAACAACAGCCTTCGCGGTCGCGACTACCTCAACATCCACGATCTTTCCTCTGAGGATTTCCGTTACCTCATCGATCTTGCCTGGAACCTCAAGGCCCAGAAAAAGTCCGGTGTCGACCAGCGCTACTTCCCCGGCAAGAACGTTCTCGCCAACTTTGAGTGGGGCTCGACCCGCACTCGTTGCGCCTTTGAGACCTCTTGCAACGACCTGGGCATGGGCTTCACCTATCTGACCAACTCCCACATGGGCGATTGCGAGACCATCGAGGATGCCATGCGCGTCTTCAACGGCATGTATGATCTCATTGTCTATCGTGCGCAAAAGGACGAGCAGTTCCTCTATGATGTCGCCGACTTGGTCGATATTCCAGTCATCAATGCCCTCACCCTCGGCGATCACCCGACCCAGATGCTCGCTGACGCTCTCACGATGGAGGAGCAGTGGGGTGGTCTGCGCACGAGCCGTGGCAAGAAGATGGCCTTCGTTGGCAACTGCGCCGGCGCCCCCGTGTGGTATGGCCGTCTGTGCGCGATGCTCGACATGGACTTCCTCGCCATCGGCCCCGACGACCTCCGTCACCAGATGTGCAAGGAAATGATCGAGGAGGTTGAGGCCTGCTACGCCAAGTACGCGCCTAACAGGACCTTCACCATCACCTCTGACCTTGATGCTCTGGACGGTGTCGACGTAATCGTTACCGAGGAGTGGCGCTACATCAACCCCGAGTGCGGCGACGAGGTTCTGGACCCCGACGACTACAACTCTTGGCTTGGCGACGCCGAGTCCCTGTACCCCTATCGCGTCACCAGTGAGCTGTGCAAGCGCACCAACAACCCCGACATCTTCTGCATGCACGAGCTCCCCTCTGTTCACAACGCAAATCACCGCGTTGGCAAGATGTTGCTCGACCAGTGCAAGAACGACCTGCATCGTGAAATCATCACCGAGGGCTTTGAGATTGCGGACGAGTGCTTTGAGGCCAACGCGTCGGTCATCTTCCGTGAGGCAGAGAACCGTCAGCACACCATTAAGGCCGTTATGTGCGCCCTTCTGGGTCTCTAGGAGCTGTATCAATGGAAAATGCAAAGTTAAAGAGCAGCAAGGTTTACGCATGGGTTCTCGTGATCGCGCTCGGCCTCATGTCTGCCGGTACGACCGGATCCTATAGCGTAATCGCTGGCTCCTTCGTCGCGCCCGTGTGCGAGGAGTTCGGATTTGACTACTCCATCTTCTCGTATTACTTCACTGCAACGCTCATTGGTCTTGCAGCGGCTCTTCCGTTTGTCGGAAAACTCATCCCCAAGGTTGTTGGCAAGTTTTGGCTCCCCGTCGTCGAGCTTATTCTGCTCGCCGCTGGCGCAGGCATGGCCTTCTACACCGAAGTCTGGATGTTCATCGCAGCTGGTGCTTTGATTGGCGTTTGCTTCGCCTTCACTACCGGCGTCGCCATGTCCGATGTTATTGACCAGTGGTTCAAAAAATCTGGCGGCCTGGCAATTGGTCTCGCTTGGGCAGTGAACTCGATTTACATGCTCATCATGAGTCCCGTCATCACCTCTGTCATTGAGGCTGCTGGCTGGAGGACTGGTTATCTGGTGCTCGCTGGCGTCTCCGCCGTGCTCATTTTTCCCGCTTCCATCCTGATTATCCGCTATAAGCCCCAGGACAAGGGCATGCTGCCCTATGGCTATGTCGAAGGCGAGACGGTCGCCGAGACCGAGGAGACGACCGAGGATAGTGCACGTGGCGTTAGCTACGCACGCGCTATCAAGTCGCCTGCATTCTTTTTTTGCATCGGCTTCCTCTGCCTCGTTCAGCTTACTTGCTGCATGAACCAGCTGTTCCCCACCTATGCCGCCGAGGTCGGCTTTAGCCCCATGGTGGGTGGCTTCATGGTTTCCGCCGCATCGCTGTTCGACCTGTTCCTCAACCCGATCGTCGGTACCACTTGCGATAAGTTTGGCAGCACCAAGGCCATTCTGAGCTGGCTCGCCGTCTCGATTCTCTCCTTTGTCATGCTCATGATGAGCAGCGGCAACTCGACGCTCAGCATTCTTGCTGCCGGTGTTAACGACGTCATGTACGTCATCGCCGGCACCGCTCTGACCGTTTTGGTGATGGACGTCTTTGGCTCCCGTGACTTTGGTCGCATCTTCGCGCTCATCTGCTCCGTGGGCTATATCGTCGGCGCCTTTGGCATGCCCGTCATGATGAAGGTATACGAGCTTGTCGGCTCCTTCCAGGGCGTTTTCATCTTCTGTATTGCATGCAACGTCATCATCGGTCTGTTCTTGCTGCTGGCAAAGAAGACTGGTAAGAGCCTCTCTTGGGACGAATAGTTCGATTCGTCTTAGTCATACGCTGTAGGAGTTAATCTGCAGCAGCTTTAGGGCATCGGCTAACGCCGGTGCCCTTTTTCATGGAATGTGACAAAGGGACAGTCCTTTTGTCACATTGGGCGCCTAGCTCGTTTTGCCCATCAATGTGATACGGATGCTTGGATGGGTGTACTCGTCAAACTCGTCCTCGGGCTCCGTGTCAAACGAATAGTACGTTTTGATAGGGTCGTCACTCGTCCTGATAGAGATTCTCTCGTAGAGCGAGCCGTTCAAAAATGCCTGCCTAAACTCTTCGGGGAGCTTCTGCGGTGCCAGGAGCTCGGGGCTCACGGTCTTGACGTCGATGGTTTGGACAACAGAGAACAGCTCGTCAAGGTCGCGCTCGATGCGAGCGAGGTTGTCCTCAAGGCTCGCGCCGGGATCGACCTCTGCTATGTAACTCACTTCCTTGAGCGTTCCCTTGTTGTCGAAATCTAGGTACGTATAGGTCTTCTGGGTATCGGAGTCGCCGTCGTGCAAGTAGCCGCGGACGTGATAGCCGTAATCTTGATATCGCTCGTAAGGGTCATCGACGGACACGTACTCGCATGCGGGCTCTAACGCCTTGCGGGCGATGGCAATCTGCTCGGCCGTGGCCGCGGCGTTCTCCTGCATCTCGATGTTTCCCTGCGTCAGCTGCGGGATATAGGCACCGCACACGATTGTGAGGGGCAGCGCCACAAGTGCGATGATCCACTTTTTTGCACGGGGAATAGGCACGCCGCAGGCCTCTACCATGGCCTTTGCGTTAGCGAAGCTCTCGGTAAGCACGTCTGCTGCGGTGGCGACGGCGCCTACGGCAGCGGCGACTTCTGCCGCACTGCCCAGGTTGCGAGCGGTCTCGTTGTCGCTGTTCTTGAGTAGGCGCGCGGCAGCCTGCGTACCGATAACACCTGCGATTTGTGCCGAGCGGTCTTTCTCGGACTGCTCGACGACGAGTCGGTGCTGCATTTCTTTCCACTGCTTGCCACGCATGCCAAAGCGCGGCGCGAGAGTGCAGTAGCAGAATATGACGAGCTCAATGCCGGCGAGCACCAGGGCGGCCATCATGCCCGTGTCTTGGAAGCCTTCATGATGGAAGACGATGTCGTCAATCATTTCGAATGGAATGATCAAAAGGGGCAGCACGAATGCCATGGCGAGCGCCGCTCCGGCAATCTTGGGGTAGATGCAGTATCGCTGGATACGCTTGCGTTCTTGTTCGGAAAGTGTTGCCATAGCTGATCCTTGGTGTCGTAACGGTCGTTGCGGCGCATGGGGCGCGAGGCGCATCAGTTTGAGCTAGCGCTGGATAAGAACATAGAGCAAGATGCTCATCGCGATGAGCAAGAAGCCTGCGATGTTAAACATCAGCGTGGCAAAGTTGCCCACGATGGGGCGTTCGACATAGCTTTTGCCTGGGTTGCTGGGGTTGTAGTGTACGGTCATTTGACTGCCGAGGGGCCAAAGCTGCTCTGCAAGGGTGTCTAGGCGGGCGATGGGCCCCGTCTGTACGTGCAGCCAGCCCTTGGGGTCTTCGTAGGCGGCAGCTTGTGTGCGGATGGGGAGTCCCGACAAGCTTTTGGTCTTTATGCCGCGGAATTGTTTTGTCGCGCGGTATTGCGTGCCGTCGACGGTGTATTCCAAAACGGGATACATTCTGCCTTCACCCATAAAGCGATGGTCGATGACCGTCCCCATGGTTGCAGCGGTGCAGGCCTTGGCTTTCCTGCGAGCGGCGGCTTTCATGAGCGCGCTCACTCCGATAAGCAGGATACCGATGCCCCCAACCAAGATGAGCGCGAGCAGGGATATCTGCGACGTGGTCATGGCGTTCTCCTTTGGCGCGATACCGTCATATGTGACCCAGTATAGAGAATCCCGCCATCGATGAGCTATTGCGGGGGGGGGGTCAATTCTGAATGTGACAAATGGACTGTTCCTTTGTCACATCGGGGACTGCGGAATCGAGGTCTAATACTTTTCCCGAGAAGTGAACGAGTGAAAACGGACTCCCGAAGCATCGACACTTTTGGCGTGCAATTTCCTGCGGTTTTGCCAGTCAAATCCTGCGGTTTTGACGCCTAAAAATGTCAATGCTTCGGGGGTCCAAATACAGCCGTTCACTTCTCGGGAAAAGTATTAGACCTCGAAATATGGGCGGCGTTCGCGAACGGCAACTAGCTTGCGTCCGGTAGCCGGCACTTGGGGCAAAGGGACTGCCCTTTTGCCCCTTCACCATTGCATCGTATCTGGTGTGGAAAAAATATCGCCTGCGTTCTCGCGCCTGCGAAGAGTTCCTGAACCGCTTGAATGGGATGTGACAAAGGGACTGTCCCTTTGTCACATTGATTTGAGAGTGGATGTTGATGAATTTATCGCTGGCCCCCATGGAGGGGATTACCGGGCATGTGTTCCGTCGCGTGCATGCGGAGTGCTTTGGCGCGCTCGATTGTTATTACACGCCGTTTTTGCCGCCGCCGCGGGTGGGCAACCGCTTTGGCGGCAAGGCGTTTAAGGAGATCGATCCTGCCAATAACCAGGGGCTTAACGTAGTACCTCAGCTGATGTCCAAGAATGCGGACGAGTTTGTGTGGGCGGCGCAGGTGCTCGCCGAGATGGGGTACCGCGAGGTCAATCTCAACCTTGGCTGCCCCTCGGGTACGGTTGTTGCCAAAGGCAAGGGTTCGGGCTTTCTGCGCAACCTGGATGAGCTCGAGGTGTTCTTGAGCGACGTGTGCGAACGCTCACCCTTGCCGGTGTCGGTCAAGACCAGGTTGGGGTTGGAAAGCGATGACGAGTACGAACGCGTGCTCGACCTCTATTGCCGCATGCCGCTGGCAGAGCTGGTCGTGCATCCGCGCGTGCAAAAGGACCGTTATACGGGCTCGCCGCGTAAAGAGTTTTACGGCGAGACGTTGGAGCGGGCACCGTTTCCTGTGGCATACAACGGCGATATTTTTGATCTTGAGGACATGGATGCGCTGGTGGAGGCTTATCCCGGCACGCGCCATGTGATGTTGGGGCGTGGCCTGCTTGCGAACCCCGCGCTGCCTCGCATGGTTAAGGTCGGCCCTGCCGCCACGGCCGCTGAGCTGCAGCGCTTCCACGACATGCTGTTTGCGGCCTATGCGGACGAGATTGGGGGCAACGCGGTCTTTCGCATGAAGGAGTGGTGGTTCTACGCCAAATGCGCCTTCGCCGATCCCGCGACCGTTCACAAGCTCGTTCGCAAGACCAAAAAGGTCGATGAATACCGCGCTGCTGTCGAGCGCGTCTTTCGCGAGCAGCCGCTTGCGCCCGCTGCCCGCTTTTGCGGCTAAATGTGGGCGTTGGGGACGTTCTTAAACGACTATGTTGCAAAAAGCTGTACGTCAGCATCCAAAGATGTCGGAAAATGTCGACTTTGGATGCTGACGTACATGTTTGAAGGCGGTATCGCCCTCGTTATCCGACGGCTTGTACGGCAAGTGCGTCCAATACACGTTCCGCGTCGGCGTCGATCAGGATGCTCCGATCGGCGATTTCTGCTGGAGCGACTGCCTCGCCAAAAATGATACATGCGTACGTGGCGCGCTCGTTTTTGGCGGTCATCTGCCAAAACGGGTACTTGATGATGACGGGCGTGTTGCCGCCTACGCCAAGCTCAAAGAACAGAACGCGCATATTGCTATGGCGGCGCAGGAAATCCTGGTGGCGACCGGCCGCAGCATGCCAACCCTCATCCTGCACAAACGTATCGTCGGCGCGCAGGTTCATCGTAAGCGGGGAACCACAGTGGGGACAACGGGGCACAAGTGCAGACGGAATGCGCAGGTCCTGTTGGGCGCCGACCATGCAATGTACAAGTCCTTCGTTGTCCCAAGTTTCCTGACAGCAGGGCTTACTGCACTGGAATAAACCATAGTCGCCCTGCGTGTAAAAGAGCCGCTGCTTATCAAAGCCGGCGCGCTGGAAGCAATGGTCTACGTTTGTGGTCAGCACAAAGTAATCGCGGTCGTGCAGTAGGTCCAGGAGCTGCTCATAGACCGGTTTGGGTATGGGGTCATATCGGTTGCACTCAATATAGCGGCTCCAAAATGCCCAGTATTCCTCGAGCGAGTCGTAGGGGTAGAAGCCGCCGGAGTACATGTCAGCAAAGCCGTAGCGTGCAGCGAAGTCGCCAAAGAGATTCTCGAAGCGTTCGCCCGAATAGGTGTAGCCAGCCGCGGTGGAAAGACCCGCGCCGGCACCGATTATCACGGCGTCGGATGCATCGAGTGCGGCTTGGAGCTTAGCGATCTGTTTGGAGAAGCTCACGGTAGATTGATTCGTCAGACGCGAGAAATACATTGAAGATCACCTTAAGGTTGGAGTCGTTATGGTCTAGATGACGACGAACGGTATCGACGGCAACGCGCGCGGCGGCTTGCTGGGGGTAGCCAAAGACGCCCGTCGAGATGCGGCAGAATGCAAGCGTGTCGAGCCCTTGGCGTGTCGCTTCGTCCAGGCAGCTGGTGTAGCAACGGCGTAGTAGCAATTCTTCGCGCGGGCCGGGCTTATGGCTGGGCACGATGGGGCCGACGGTGTGAAAGATGTGGCTGCTCGGCAGGTTAAACGCTGGCGTGACCTTAACGCGTGCGGTCGGTTCCTCATGCCCCTGCTTACACATGAGGTTGGCGCACGTCAGACGTAGCTGCATGCCGGCGTATGTGTGGATGGCGTTGTCGATGCAGTGGTGCCCCGGCACAAAGCAGCCGAGCATTTGGCTGTTGGCGGCGTTGGCGATGGCGTCGGCTTTAAGCAGTGTGATGTCACCGCGCCAGACGGCAACGTGATTGCGGTAGGGGAGTGTGCCGGCATCGGTCGCTCCGCCGCGCTCAACAATTCGCTGATGCAGGTAGGCGTCCTGGACGTCGAGGGTTTCTGTCGTAAGCGCTTCGGGCGGCCGCACGTTCATAAGGGCTCTGAGCAAATCACGCTGCTCGTCGGCTCCGGCAGGAACGGCAACGTCGCGTCCATCCGGTCGCTCATCGAGCAATGCGTTGATAAGCCAAACACGACGCTCGGCTTGATTCATGGCTGGCCTCCTGTCCAATTGATTCGGGTGTGTCTGACAGTAGTGTGCAGCCTGGATCGTTTTTAAAAAAGAAGGCACAAAAAGGTAACCGTGGAGCGGTATGCCCCACGGCATCCATTTCCTATAGGTTTGACGAGAGCACCTTTTGGCTGATGCCGGGAATAGAGCGATGGAGTGCGTTGAAGCCCAATGACTACCTGTGCCGGACCCATGCAAAAAACTGTACGCCAGCATCCAAGGATGTCGAAAAATGTCGACCTTGGATGCTGGCGTACATGTTTGGTTCGTATGGGCATGGACGTCGGGGCGAGCCGACCGCGGCGCGCGGACTAGAGCAAATTCTCCTGCACCCACGCGATGATGTCGCCCGACTCGTAGAGTGGCGTGCCGTCAATGAACAGGCAGGGAACTTGGCGCTTTCCGCCGACGGCGATGAGCGTCTGCTCGGCATCGGAATCGGTCGAGATATTACGCTCGGGGATGGTCACGCCGTTATCGGCCAGGAAGCGCTTGACCTTTATGCAATACGGGCAGCCGGTCATAACGTAGAGCGCGAGCTCGTGATCAGTAGCCATAGGTCTCCAATCGGTTGAGGTTTCGATTGAAATACCCAAAGCCGCCGCGGTCTATGCACGCGTCAACGACGACTCGATTGCCTGTACCAGAAACGCTGTGGCTCCGGTGCCGCAGGGGTTGTCGTAGTAGTCAACAAAGCGCTGGTCGGCAAGATAACCATTGGCGAGGCCCAGGTATGCTTCGTCCTGGGGCTCGTGTCCCCAGTTAAGGCCAATCCATCGGCGGTGCATTGCGACAAGCTTGCGGGCTTCGTTACTCTTTGGATCGCCGTCGCCCATGGCAATCGAGAGCTGGCCCAGAATAGCGCGTTCAAGTTCCTTCATGTCGTTCCATGTCTCGGGATCCATATCCAGCAGTGCTTCGTTTGCGGCGTCGATCGCCTCGTCGCCATAGCGCGCTCGCGCCTCGGCACCGTAGCGCTCCTCGTTTTCGTGCACGGAGCGCCAGCGCTCCAGTTGCGGCAGCACGGCGCCCATGAGCGAGACGGCTTCATCGAGCGACATGCCGGTGTTTTGTGCCAGACGCGGGGCACAATCCTCAATCATCGCCTCCATGGTGGTGTCATAGGTGTACTTGCCGTGGTCGTAGCACCACTTGCAGTAATGATCGGTCGTGGCGCCCGTGGCGTCGGTGCCGTAGTCGTCGGGCGTGAGTATCATGCCGCAGCTCTGGCAATAGTGCTCGGGCATTTCGAGCAGGTGGGGCAGCGGTTCTCCGGTTATGGCGGCAATGAGCTTCATCATGTCAATGCCCGGGGTGACTTCGCCACGCTCCCAACGGCTGACGGCTTGGCGTGTGACGAAGAGCTTGGCGGCGAGCTGCTCTTGGGTAAGGTTGTTGTCGCGGCGGATGGCGATGAGCTTTTCTGCAAAGGCCATAACGGCTCCTTTCTGCTGGTTGTTGGCTTTAAGCATACGCGGCGGCAGGTGCCCTTCCAAGCAACCGTTGGTTGCGCGACGGGGGCTGCGGCGAAGAATTGCGTACAACGTCCCACGCCTCCATGCCGTACAATGACCGGCATGGAACCTATTGCACACATACATACCGATCTGCCGCAGAAGTTCGGCATTCCGCGCAACAGCTTTTTGGCGCCCCATTTGCAGGGACGCATCGTCTTTGAACCGGAATTTGCCTCCAACGCAGCAGTTGAGGGTCTGGATTCCTTCTCTCACCTATGGTTGCTCTGGCGCTTCGAAAACGGCACGCCCGGCGGCACGGCTAAGGACATAGCCGCCGATGCCAAAAAGCAGGACAGGTCCGGAACTAATGCCAAGTGGTCGAAAACCGTGCGTCCGCCGCGTCTGGGCGGAGCCGAGCGTGTGGGCGTCTTTGCCACGCGCAGTCCGTTTCGCCCTAATCCCATCGGTCTCACCTGCGTCAAGCTTGATCGTGTCGAGCTCACCGACGATGGTCCCATCATCCATGTGTTGGGGGCCGACCTGCGCGACGGCACGCCCATCTACGACATTAAGCCCTACATTCCGTTTGCGGATTGCCACCCGGATGCGACCGGCGGCTGGATTGAGGATGCGCCGTGGCAAGAGCTCGACGTCGAGTTTCCGCAAGCGCTGCAGGATATGGTCCCGCCTACAAAGCTTCCTGGCTTGGTTGAGGTTCTTCGCCAGGATCCGCGCCGCGCGGGCAGCAAGCACGAGCCAAACCGTGTTTATCACTTGGCCTTCGCCGGGCTCGACATATCTTTTACGGTCGATGAAACCCGGCTAACCGTAGTCGCCGTCAACGACGCGCAAGACTAATCAGCCATTCGTCCGCACCCGTCAAATTAAGAGCCAAACCCCATGCCAAAACCGCCCATGCTGGTGGACAATAACGCCTACCAAAACAATCCGCTTTGCATGGGAGCCCAGGATGAAATACGACTTTACTTCGCTTATCGACCGCCACGGCATGGACTCCATCGCCGTTGATTCTTGGGGTGAGATCCCCGGCATGGCTCCAAACGCACCCGACGAGGGCTTCGATCGCATTCCCATGTGGGTGGCGGACATGAACTTCGCCACGGTGCCCACGGTCCAGGAACACATCATTCAGCGTGCCCAGCACCCCATGTTTGGCTACTTTGATCCGCGTGCCGAGTACTCTGACCGCATCATCGAATGGCAGAGCCGCCGCAATGGCGTCGAGGGTCTGCGCCCTGAACATATCGGTTACGAAAACGGCGTGCTGGGCGGTGTTGTGTCGACGCTGCGCGCGTATGTCCAGCCGGGCGATGCGGTGCTGGTCCACAGCCCCACCTACATCGGCTTTACCAAGTCTATCGAAGCCACGGGCTATCGCATTGTCCACAGCCCGCTTAAGCTCGACGACCAAGGCGTGTGGCGTATGGACTTTGAGGACATGGAGCGCAAGCTCGCCCAAAACCACATCCATGCCGCGGTGTTCTGCTCGCCGCACAATCCCTGCGGGCGCGTATGGGAGCGCGACGAGATCGAGCGCGCCATGGACATCTATCGCCAGCATGATTGCGTGGTGATCTCGGATGAGATTTGGTCCGATATCATCCTGCCTGGTCACAAGCATATCCCGACGCAGTCGGTGAGCGAGGATGCCCGCATGCGCACGGTTGCCCTTTATGCGCCCAGCAAGACGTTTAACCTGGCGGGCCTGGTCGGCAGCTACCACATCGTCTATAACGAGACGCTGCGCGACCGCGTGTGCGCCGTGTCCAATAAGACCCACTACAACGAGATGAATGTCCTTTCGATGCATGCGCTTATCGGCGCCTACCAGCCGCAGGGCTACGAGTGGCTCGATGAGCTCAACGAGGTTATCGAGGGCAACATTGACTACTTCTGCGATTACGTGGACGAGCATTTTGAGGGCGTGTCCTATTCGCGCCCGCAGGGCACCTATATGGTGTTCCTGGACTGCACGGAGTGGTGCTGCGTGCATGGGCACGATATTCAGTGGCTGCTCGACGAGGGGGCGCGTGTGGGCGTGGGCTATCAGGACGGCCGTCCATTCCATGGACCTTGCCACATTCGCGTGAATCTGGCGCTGCCGCTTTCGCGTGTAAGGGAGGCGTGCGACCGCTTGGACCGCTACGTTTTTAATGCACGGTAAGTGAGTGCTGCATGCGGGGCTGTCTGCCAGATTGGCTGGAAGGCCCCGTATGGTAAAGCATCTGTAACCATTGAGCGCAAGCGCGGTTTTGTCTGCTAATATCTTTGCTCTTGAGTCTGTAAACAGGATCGTCTGGAGCTCGATGAAAAGACCTCGTCGCTCGGCCGCCATATCGTTGTTTGTTGCGCTTGCAGTGGTGGGCGCCTTTGTCGTGGCGATAGCTGGCTGTTCCGGGTTGAATGATGGGGCCGCGGCGTCTGCATCAGAAGGCGCAGCCGCCTCGCAGGTCAAAGACGACAACCTTAAGACGCTCAACGTTGGCAGCGACCTCTATCCACCGTTTGTGTATAGCAACGAGTACGGCGATATTGTTGGCCTGGATGTCGATATTTTGACCGAGGCTTTGGGCCGCATTGGCTACAAGCCAAAGTACCAGCTGATCGACTGGGAAAAGAAGAAAGAGCTGCTGGCGAGCGGCGAGCTCGATTGCGTCATGGGCAGCTTTAGTATGACGGGCCGCGAAGGCGAGTATCGCTGGGCGGGGCCGTACCTTGCGAGCCGACAGGTGGTTGCTGTCGATCCCGAAAGCGATATCTACACGCTTGCCGATCTTGAGGGTAGGGTCGTGGCGGTCCAGTCCACCACCAAGCCCGAATCGATTCTGCTCAATCACACCAATGAAAACGTTCCGCAGATTAAGGAGCTCTACAGCTTTTCGGACCGCTCGTACCTGAACCCGGCGCTTGTCGAGGGCCTAGTCGACGCCATCGCCGCGCATGAGTCCTCGCTGCTCACCTACGAAAAAGACTATGGCGTGACGTATCGCATTTTGTCTGAGCCGCTGCTAGAGGTTGGTTTGGGCACCGCTTTCGATATCAACGACACACGCGGCATCGACGTTAAGCTCACCCATGCCTACCAAGAAATGCTTGCCGATGGCACCATGGAGCGCCTGGTGTCAAAGTATTTTGATGACCCTTCGCCCTTTTTGAATGTGGAGGGCCTGTCATGATTGATGCGTCCGACCACACCGCTCAGGAGCGGGGCGATCGTTCGGCACGGGAATGGCTCATCGTCGTCCTGTTGGGGATAGCGCTCTCGATTGTTGCCGGCGTGACGAGCTACGCCTACACGACAGCTCAGGCCGAGCAGCGCTTTGCCGACGTTGTCGATTACGTGGCGACACAGAGCCTTTCCTACGATGCGTTCAACAGCGCCTATGCGACCAAAAACCTGATTCGCGTTATGGAGATCGCCGGAGAGGCGGCGCGCGATATGGAGCGCGACGGCTCGGTGGATAACGCTACGTTGGAGCAATATGCTGACCAGTTTAATGTGACAGCGCTGATCGTAACGGATGCATCGGGCAACTTGGTGTCCGAGTCCTCGAAGGATGACGTGGGCTACGAGTCGCTCGCCGCGAATCTCAAAGAGGCGCCTGTGCTGGAGGTGGCAGCCCATCCGCTTAAGTCCTATACCGCTCGCATTACGCTTGCGGACGATTCGGTCGCAGACATTGGCTGCGTGGCCCGGCGGGACGGTGAGGGCATCGTTGTCGCGGTGAGGCACCAGAGCGCCAAGGCGGTCGCGAGCAATACGCTCAAGTTGCAGAGCTTGCTCGATGGTTATGAGACCATCGATAGCGGCAATATCGTGATCGAAAACGACGGTAAGGTCGTTGCGACCAACGCTGTTGAGCCCGCCGTGTCAGGCGTGTTCGATTTGCCTGCGACGGATGCCATCGTTGTCAACGGCATTAAGGAGCGTTGCCTGGCTGGTAAGGTCAGATTGGTTAACGACAGCGGTGAGTGGTATCTGGGCACATTTGGTAAAGCGCGCGATTTTTACGTGTACACCTATGCTCCCGCGCAGCGTTACTTTGAGGTTGTTGCCGCTGTTGTTGCCAGCGTGTTGGCACTCTACGGCGGTGTTATAGCCACTGTTGTGTTGGTGCGCCGCCGCGCCGAGAGCCAACGCTTTGCCGACCTGTTGCTGCAGGAGCGCGACTATGGCGACAAACTGGCAAAAGCGGCGCGCGAAGCTTCGTCTGCCAACTCTGCAAAGACGGAGTTCCTGCGTCGCATGAGTCACGACCTGCGCACGCCCATCAACGGCATTCGCGGTATGGTCGAGGTGGGCAATGCCAACGCGGACGACTTGCAAAAGCAGACTGAGTGCCGCTCAAAGATCTGGACGGCGTCGGGACTGTTGCTCGACCTTGCGAACGAGGCACTCGATATGAGCCGCTTGGAGAGCGGGCAGGTCGACCTGAATCTCGTGCCTACAGATATGGTGGCCCTCAACCGTGAGGTGTGCGATATTCTGGAGCGCCAAGCCGAGGAGCGCCTGGTGACAATTATCTGCGACCAACGGACTCTTGATCATCCCTATGCCCGGGTGAGCGTGACGCACCTCAAGCGTCTGTTGCTCAATATTGCCGGTAATGCCGTCAAGTACAACCGCCAGGGCGGCTATGTTCGCCTGACATGCCGCGAGGTGGAGCCGGTGGACGGTGTCCCCGTCTATGAATACACGATCGCCGATAACGGCATTGGCATGAGCGAGGAGTTTCAACAGCACCTCTACGAGCCGTTCAGCCGCGAGGAACAGCAGGTGGAAGGCGCTTCATCGGGAACTGGCCTGGGCGCGTCTATTGCCAAACAGTTGGTCGAGCTTATGGGCGGAACCATGAGCTTTACGAGCGCCTTGGGGCGGGGGACGACGTTTACCATTTGCCTGCCGTTTGAGAAGTGCAAGAGTTCCGAGATTCCCCAGGCAGTTCGCGTGGATGCAGGCGACAGCGACGTGATCCAGGGCCTGCGTGTTTTGCTCGTAGAGGATAACGACCTGAATGCCGAGATCGCACAGTTTACGCTCGACCGCGCCGGTGCCGTCGTGACACATGTTAAAGATGGCGAGTCTGCCGTCGAGACGTTTGCCGCGAGCGCGCCGCACGAGTACGACGTGGTATTGATGGACATCATGATGCCCGGCATCGATGGCCTTGAGGCCACGCGTCAGATTCGAGCGCTCGATCGCGAGGACGCCGCGACCACGCCGATTATCGCCGTGAGCGCCAATGCCTTTGCCGACGACCGTAGGCTTTCGCGCGAGGCGGGCATGAACGCGCATCTGAGCAAACCCGTGAGTTCTCAGGATCTCGTTGAGGCGCTTGCGCACATAGCCGCCGACGCTTCATAAACAAATAGCTCGGTTCCAATACTGGTTGGAACCGAGCCATTTTGCTATTTGCAGGACCTGTTTTTGGGCTTACTTTTCATGGATCTGCTTGCCGCAAAGATGCTCAATCGAAATCTCGTAGAGTTGGACGCCCTTGATGTCTTTGGCGATTTCCTCTTCAACTTCTTCGGCAGAGGGGTAGTACTTAAGCGCGAGCTGGCGGACTTTGTCCTCGATAAACGCAGGTGTCTCATCTACCAGACGGCAACGACCAAAGACCACGGTGCTCATAACATAGGGAGCCCAGTCATCGTCCTTGTACCACTCGTTGCCGTAAACGGTAAAGCAGACTTTATCATCACGCCTGAGTGAATCGACCTTGTGGCCAGCCTTGGCACCATGGAAATAAATCTTGTCGTGCTCGGCGTCAAAGAAGTAGTTGACGGGAATGGCATACGGGTAGCCACCATCGCCGTTGACGGCAAAGACACCGCGCTTGCAGATAGCGAGCAACTCGCGCGCTTCCTCGTCAGTGATGGCGCGTTTCTTTCGACGTAAGGGCCTAAACATCGTTGGCTTCCTTTCTAACTGTGCATGGTGGGTGGGCACAAACTATAGCGAAACAGTTCCGTTTTTCTTGATGCGGGCGAGGATGTTTTTGAGCTTGTTAAAGTCGAGCGGTTTGGGCAGATGGGCGTTCATGCCGGCATCGTGTGCCGCCTTGGCGTCCTCGGCAAAGGCATTGGCGGTGAGCGCGATGATGGGGATGTCGGCTGCATCGGCCTTCTCGCTCAGACGAATCGCGCGAGTTGCCTCGTAGCCATCCATACCCGGCATCATGATGTCCATCAGGATCGCATCGAAGCTGCCGGCGGGACGACTAGTGTATAGTTCGACCGCTTCTTTGCCGTCGGCGGCGCGAGTTACGACAATGCCTTCGCTTTCGAGCAGGGCCTGGGCAATTTCGGCATTGAGCTCGTTGTCTTCGGCCAAAAGAACGTTCATGCCGGCAAGCGAGCAGCTGATCGCCTGCTCGTCCGCACCTTCTCTTGCCTGAGGGTTCTTGTCGATATCGAGCGGAATCTGGACGTTGAACGTACTTCCCATGCCGACCTCGCTCGAAATCTCAATCGTGCCGCCCATCATGTCTATGAGCGATTTGACGATCGGCATGCCCATGCCAGTTCCCTGAAATTTACTGCGGGCATCGTTGCCCTCTTGGGCAAACGGTTCGTAGATGTGCTTTAGAAACTCGGGCGACATGCCGATGCCGGTGTCCGAGACGCTAAAGCAAAACACGGCGTGCTCGTCGTCGACCGGCTTGATGGTCGATGAGAACGTGACGGCGCCTCCGTGCTTGTTGTACTTGATGCTGTTGTCGAGCAGGTTGACAAGGATCTGCCGAATATGGGTGGGGCTGCCGATCATATATTGGTCGACAGCGTAGGGCTCGCTGGTGTCGAGCATGGTTATGCCGCGGTCCGATGCGCGGAGCTTGCACAGTACGAGCGCATTGTCGCACAGCTCTTTAAGGTTGAATGATTCGTGCTCGAGCGTCACTTTGCGCTCCTCGATCCTGCCCATCTCGAGGATGTCGTTAATCAGTGACAGTAGGTGATTGGCGGCAACGCGCGCCTTGGCGCGGCTTTCGCGGGCGACCTGCATGTCGCCTTCTCTCAATTCCTCAATTTCGATAAGGCCCAGGATGCCGTTGAGCGGCGTGCGGATGTCGTGGCTCATGCGCGTGAGGAAAGCGGTTTTGGCGGCGTTGGCGGCATCGGCTTTCTGCCGTTCCTCCTGTGCGCGGTAAAGCGACCAGACAAGGATGACGATGCCGGTGAGCAAAATGCAGATGACGACTGCCGCAATGACGATGCGGTTGCGGTAGAGAAGTCGGAACGCATCCGATTCTTGCGCCGAGTACGATGTGGGGAAATAGCTGTTTGCAGAGAGCGATTCACCTGCATTGACGATGCCCTTATTGATGATTCCCAGCAGCTCGGGCTTGCCGCGCGAAATTAAACACGATAGTTGTGCCGTGTTGGTGAGTTCCTGTGTTTCGAAATCCTCGATGTCGTAGATGTCGCGGAGAGTTTCCAGGCGCGTGCTGGGGACAATGATGCAACGTGCCTTCCCCTCATCGAGGGCTTTGAGCACCTCGCCGTCATTCGAATACTCGGTTACCGTTGCGTTCGGAAAGAGACTTTCGAGCTCAAAACGGTTAACGATTGTGCTCTTTGTACAAGCGATGTTCTTAAGGTCGCTGTTCAGGTTTTTGCCATTGTGAATGGCGGTCAGCGAAACCGTTCCCATCGAGTTTGACTGGATGACCCCTGTCTGCTCGGCGAGCCAGTAGTCGCGAAACAACGGCAGGGCGACATCGATGGTTCCGTTGGAAAGGGCTTTGATCATTTGCTTGTTGTTCGAGAGTGCGATTGTTTTGACCGTAATGTCAAACTTGTCGTGCAACGTCGTTGCAAGCGAGGCGAGCGACCCTTCCATCTCGCCGTCGTCATTTTGCGTACAGTAGGGAAGTTGGTTTTTAAGATAGCCGAGCGTGATGGTATTGCCGTTTTCTTTGAGCCAGGTGGTCTCGGTGCCGGTGAGCGATGACGAGCCACTGTTTTGGGTCGAGTAACTCGTTTTGACTTCCTCGTTATAGCGCGGGTTATCGCGGGCGATGGTCGTCATGGCGGCGTTGATGTCGTTCATCAGGTCAGGGCGGCTTTTGGGAACGGCAAAATAGTAGTCGCTCGAGCCTACGTAGAACATGGGTGACGCATCGGGCGACGAAATGGTGTCGTTCATGATGACGGCGTCGACCTCGCCGTCTGCAAGCGCCTCAAAGAGGGCGCTGCCGGTGTCGATTTCTTTATAGGTGCAGGTAACGTCTTCGTTGGCGAGCCACTGCTGGCCGACGATAGTTTGCATAACGCCAGAGTTGCAGCCGATGGTGAGGCCTTGGAGCGCCTGAGGGTCACCCTTGGCTAGATCGTCGCGGTCGGGCCTGGCGTAGATATAGTAGCGCTCGGTGCCCTCGGGATTTGAGGAAAAGAGCAGCTTCTGCTCGCGTTCTGCCGAATACGAGATGTTGGGCATGAGGTCGATTTCGCCTGCCTCGAGCATGTCCATAAGCTCGGAGAAGGTGCCGCTAACGTATTCGTATTGCCAGCCCTTTGTGTAATACGAGAGGGTCTGGAGGTACTCGTAGCCCCATCCCGAGAGGCGCTCGCCCGGCGTGCCTTCCTGGAAGCCTTTGTTGTTGACGAGCCAGCCAACGCGGACCGTCTTGACCTGGTGGTCGGAGTCGGCGGCAAAGGCGGGGGCAGGCATGACGGCGCTCAGTACGGTGAGTACGGCAACCGCGACGGCTAGGGTGCGATATAGAGCCAAACGAAGGATGGCGGAAGGTTTCACATGTAATCCTATCGAGTCGAGACAGTATCACATAAGGATACCAGCTCAACCTGCCCACTCAGCCACCGCACCGCTAAACGGTCAGGTAGTCATTGGGGACGTTCTTGTTTGACTAGTCATTTAAGAACGTCCCCAATGACTAGTTCCGTTTGCGGGGGAGGCGTGGGACAATACCGAGCGAATGTGATTGGGCGTCTGGGAAAAGAGGTCGCGATGAACAAGTTGAGGACGCTTGCTGACGTGTTGCGCCAGGCTGGCTTTGCGCGCATCACGGGCCTGTTTCTCGTCTTCTATCTGCTGTGCTCGACGGCCGTCTGGCTGTCCGAGCCCACGACCCTCACGTTTGGCGACGGCCTCTGGTTTAGCTTTGAGACCGTATCGACGATCGGCTTCGGTGATATCCCGGCCGAGACGCCGGTTGCCCGCGCTATCACCGTCGTTTTGAGCGTCATCAGCATCTTCTACATCGCCATGCTCACGGGCGTGGCGGTGAACTACTGCAACACGCTCATCAAGATGCGTCAAAAGGACACCATGGCGCGCTTTATGGACGATCTCGAGCATTTGGAAGAGCTCGATCGTGACGAGCTCGCCGACCTGTCGCGCCGTGTGCGCGAATATCGCCGACGCCAACGCTAGAACGGGCGACGCGCGTCACGACGAGGGGGACTGAATATGAATATCACGGTATACCTGGGCGCGAGCGTCGGCAACGACCCGGCGTTTCTGCCTGCAGTGCGAGAGCTCGGCACGTGGATTGGCTCCAACGGCCACGCGCTGGTATACGGCGGCTCCAAGTCGGGCCTGATGGGCGCGCTTGCCGATAGCGTGCTCAATGCTGGCGGGCATGTGACGGGCGTTGAGCCGAGCTTTTTTATCGAGGCAGAGTTTCAACACGACGGTATTGACGATCTCATCGTGACGAGTGACATGGCCGAGCGTAAGGCCAAGATGATCGAGCTCGGCGACGCGTTCATCGCTTTCCCGGGCGGTACGGGCACGCTCGAGGAGATTGCCGAGGTCATGTCCGCCGTGTCGTTGGGGCACTTGAGTGCGCCGTGCATCCTGTACAACCTCGGGGGCTACTACAACGATCTTAAGGCGCTGCTCGGGCGCATGATCGACAAGGGCCTATCGAGCCCGCAGCGCCAGACCGGCATCTACTTTGCCGACGACCTGCGTCAAATCGCATCGATTATCGGCGCCTAAGCCTTAGGCTCATCGCTCGTGCGGCACCCAACGGCACCGTTCGCGGCGTAGATGGTTAGCCCGCCCGAGGCCTGCTCGTCCTACAATAAAACGTATCTTTGTCGATTTGACCACGGGAGGTCCCGATGGATACCCTTGCAAAACCCAAAAACCGTGCGCTGTTCTTAGCGAGCGTGGCTGCGACCGGTGCGTTTGCGGGCGCCGCGGTCTGGCTGTTCTTCTTTGCGATGGAGCGCGGTATCGACTATCTATGGACCGAGATCCCGCATATGCTGGGCGTCGCTTCACCCGAGCTCGCGAGCGGCCCGTTCGGGTTTTTGCCGTATCCGTTTTTCGTCTGCCTGCTGGGCGGCCTGCTGATCGGTCTGTACGAAAAGATGACGGGCGTCAAGACCGATGACCTCAACCAGGTGATGGCCAAGGTTAAGCGCGACGGTCGCTACCCGTACGACAACTTGGGCAAGCTGTCGCTTGCGGCATTGCTGCCGCTGCTGTTTGGCGGAAGCATTGGACCGGAGGCCGGCCTGACCGGCGTTATCGCAGGTCTGTGCAGCTGGGTCGGCGACCGCATGCGTCACTTTGGCGCCGAGTTTAGGCAGCTCACGCTTCTGGGCACCCAGGCTGCCCTGACGGCGCTCTTCACCGCGCCCGTCTTTGGCTTTGTGGCGCCGCTCGCCGGTAGCGCTGACGGCCAGGGCGCCGACGACGATGGAGACTCCGAATCCGACGAGATCACCATCAAGCTGCCCAAGGCGCAAAAGACCGTGGTCTACGGCATCGCGATTGCCGGCGGCCTGGGCACCTATCTGCTGCTCGGCCAGCTTATGGGCGGCGGTATGGGTATGCCGAGGTTCGAGGCTGCCCAAGTGGGCAACCTTGAGCTTGCCTGGCTTATTCCCCTGGCACTCATCGGTACGGCCTGCGGCTGGCTGTACTTTGTCTCGGAGCACGCGAGCGAGGCATTGGCTCACGCCATAGGGGAGCGCCCTGTCGTCAAGGCCATGCTGGCCGGTCTGGCGCTCGCCATCTGTGGCACGGTCCTGCCCTACACCATGTTTGCCGGCGAGACCCAAGCCGACGTGCTCATGGAGACCTATCTGACCATTCCCGCCGGCGTGCTTATCGCGACCGGTCTTGTTAAGGCCATGCTGACGCCCGCCCTCATCAACCTTGGTTGGCGTGGCGGCCACTTCTTCCCGGTTATCTTCTCGGGTGTGAGCCTGGGCTATGGCCTTGCCATCCTCACCGGCGCCGATCCGGTCTTTTGCGTCGCCGTCTGCACGGCCTCGACGATGGGCGCCGTTATGCGTCAGCCGGTCATGGTTGTGGGCTTGCTGCTCATGTGCTTCCCACTCAAGGGCATCGTCTGCATGATCATCGCCGCCGTCATCGCGGCGGGCATTCCGCTGCCCAAGCCGCTGCGCAAGTAGTACGGTTTTTCACGAGTCAATTCCAGGGGTACGAGATGATCCTGTACTTTAGCGCGACAGGGAACAGCGAGCATGTGGCGCGTCGCATTGCAGCGGCGACAAGCGACAAAGTTATGTCGATTGAGCGCTTTGATGCCGAGATCCTTCACCTTGCTGTGATGGAAGGCCCCTGTCGGCTGGGGTTTGTCGCCCCGGTATACGCCTGGGGCTTGCCGACGCCAATGATCGAGTTTTTGAAGACTGTCGACCTATCGGTTGCTGCCGGCACAAAGGGCGGCGAGCGCCCCTATACGTTCTATGTCTCGACATATGGTTCGACGACCGGGCAATCGGCCAAGTTCGCCCGCGATCTGCTACACGAGCGTGGGCTCGAGTTAGATGCGGCGATGAGCGTCAAGATGCCCGATACCTGGACGCCTGTTTTCGACCTGTCTGACCCTCAAAAGGTTGAGGGTATCAATAGAGCTGCCGAGGCGCAGATTGATGCCGTGATCGAGGCGGTGCGGGCACGCCGCACGGGCAACATGATGCGCCATCGCGTGCCTCTGTTTGCATCGTGCGCGTATCACGCAATTGGGCTGCCGCGCATGCAACAGACGAGCAGGTTTGCCGTCGATGCCGACCGCTGCATCGGCTGCGGCCTGTGTGCCAAGCGCTGCCCCATGGCGGCGATTGAGATGCGCGACGGCCTTCCCGTCTGGACAAAGCCGGAGTGCGCAGCCTGCCTTCGTTGCCTGCACTGTTGTCCCAAATTTGCCATCTCGCACGGTAAGCGCACGGCATCCCACGGTCAGTACAGGCATCCCAAGCCAGGTGTGAGGATGTAGCGGCTGCTGGCCGCGCTACTTCCAAACTGCGAGTGCTGCAGTGCCCAGGACGATGAGAGCGAGACCGATGGCGCTGCGTCGTGAGAGTTTTTCGTTGAATGCCAGGCGCGCAAATAGCACCGATACGACAATCGATAGTTTGTCGATCTGCACCACGACGCTCACCTGACCTGTGGCGATGGCGTAGTAGCACAGCAGCCACGATGCGCCAGTCGCAATGCCCGATGCCGCGAGAAATACGAGTTCGTAGCGGTCTACGTGCACGGCTTGGCCCATCTTGCCTTTAGCTGCCACGATTGCCCATGCCATAACCAGTACCACACAGGTACGGATTGCCGTGGCCAGGTTGGACTCGACGCCTTCGATGCCAACCTTGGCAAGGATGGACGTGAGCGCTGCGAACACGGCGGCGCCGAGGGCGTAAGCGAGCCAGGTCCGGTCTTGCTGCCGCTCGGGTCCGGCAGACTGCTTCTTCTCGACCATTAAAAACGTGCCGAGGGTGATGACAGCAGTTCCCACGAGCTTAACCGCAAGGTTGCTCGTCTCGCCAAAAAGCACGATGGCGATCAGTGCAGCGAGTACGGTGCTCATCTTGTCGACCGGTACGACCTTATTGACGTCTCCGATGCCCAACGCCTTAAAGTAACAGATCCACGAAGCACCGGTAGCGAGTCCCGAGAGGACGAGAAAGAGCCAAGATCTGGGTTCGATGCTGCCGATGGTTCCAATGGATCCAGAAATGCCCGCCATTGCCCAGGCGAAAACGAGCACCACGCAGGTGCGAATGGCCGTCGCGACATCGGAGTCGGTCTGCTTGATGCCGCATTTGGCCAGGACAGATGTGATGCCGGCAAAGAAAGCCGACACAAATGCTGCTGCGACCCACGACACGGGTGAAATGCCTCCCCAAAGAACGACCGCGCCAGATTTACGGCGCTCGTCCGATGATACCGTCCCGCCATGAAGCTTTGATATCGCTGTGGTGAGACAGGGGCCATAGTTCGAGAGGGCATTTGGTTAAGGCTCGAATCGAAGGTGAATGGTTTTCCTCGAAGTGAACGAGTAAATCTGGACCCCTGGAACATGCACACTTTTTTCGAACAAAACTGCAGGATTCTTAGACAAAAACCGCAGGAATTGAGTCCTTAAAAATGTCGATGCTACAGGGCACTGATTTTACTCGTTCACTTCTCGGAAAAGTATTCACCTTCGATATGCTGACGGTGTCTTTTTGGTTGCCAAGAACTAGACGGCCTGCTGTGAAGGGCGGTGGTGACGCTGTGCCGCCTCGTTTCATTGAAAAAATAAGCGGGGTACCACCTAAGCTTTTTTAGCCGTCGATTACAGATCGCGTGCTCGATAAACCTTGGTGCTGACAGCGCAGCTGATTACACATAGTGCGAGCGCCAGTACTGCAATTCCTGCACACAGACAGCCAAGGACGGCAGGATCGGGATTCGCCCCGGCAATCGACATGAGCCAGTTGCTGATGGGGTTGGAGGAGCTCAACGTGGCAATGGCAAGGCATCCGAGTAGGGCAAACAGGCCAACGGATAGGCGCAGTGCCTCCATGTGTCCAAATCGGAAGAACAGCGGCTGTGCCAAGAACACCATCATGAGGGAGATGAGCATCGATGCTGCCGAGGCTATTGCGATCTCAAAGACGGTTTGTCCTGTCGAAGGAATGCCCGTGCCGTTGAAGAGCGGGATGGCGACGATACTCAAAAGCGTAGCTGCACATGCCATGACGGCGGAGAAGACAATAACGCTCAGGTAGCGTGCGCAGATGATGTCTTTGCGCGAGAAGGGCAGCGTTGCCCGGTAGCGCTCCCAACCGTTTTGATTGTCGAAACCAGCCAGTGAGTTCATGACCATGATAGGCGACATGGCACTGACCGCGCAGGCGCCAGCACTCATGCCAGAGTCACCGTCCGATGCGTTGGCGAGGGTCAACACGACGAAGATGAACAAGCCGACGCCCGCAATGCTCGGGATAAGCGAGCGAGCGATGGCGAGCTCGGACATAAAGGCGCGTTTCATTTCGAAGCTCCTTTCAGCATGAGGCGAAGATAGTCATCAATGGTTGCCCGATCGCAGGGAATCTCGGGGAAGGCCTCGAGCGTATCGCGACGGTTGGGCACGAGCACGTCCACGCTGTAGGCATGGCGGGCGGCACGGGCGCCTTCGACGCAAGCCATAAGCTCGGCGGCCTGTGCTTGGGTACAGTGGGCGATGCCAGCGCGGTCGGTAATATCCTCGCGCGGCAGGTCAAAAATAATCGAGCCATTATCGATGCAGATGACGCGATCAGCGGCGCGATCGAGGTCGGATGTAATGTGGCTCGAGAGCAGCACACTGTGCTGGCCGTCGGCGACAAAGGCAAGCAGCTCATCAAGCAGCTCCTCGCGTGCCATGGGATCGAGGCCCGCGGTGGCTTCGTCCAAAACGAGCAGTTTGGCCTTGTGGCTGAGCGCGCAGGCAAGCTGCAGCTTCATGCCCATGCCGCGGGAGAGGTCCTTGACCTTTGCCTTGGGATCGAGGCCAAATCGGTCGATGAGGCTGGAGAAAGTGTCGTGGCTCCAGGTGGGGTATGCCGGGCTTACGAGTGCCTCAACTTCGGTCACCTTGAGTGTGGAAGGGAAGGGGCATGTGTCCAGCACGAGGCCGACACGAGTGCGCAGGCAACGCTGCGTTTCATCGGGCGCGTCGGCGCCACAGTGCTGTCCAAACAGGTGCACCTCGCCGGCATCGAGCTTTATAAGCCCGAGCGCGGTTCGAATCGTCGTGGTTTTGCCGGCGCCGTTTGCGCCCACAAAGCCAACAATCTGGCCGGGTTCCACGGCAAGTGTGACGTCGCGCAGCGAAAAGCGGTCGCTCACACGGCGTGAGATACCTTTGAGTTCTAAAAGGTTTTGCATGGCATAGCCTTTCTTGCAGATGGCTACTGCATAGTTTCGGGGGCTACCAGGTCGAGCATCTCGTGCAGCTTGTCGCGCGTGACGCCCAAGACTTCGGCTTGGCTCGCCGCTTTCGCAAGTAGCTCTTCGATATGGCAGAGCTGGTTTTCGCGCAAGAGTTCCTGGTTGCCCTCGGCGACAAAGCAGCCCTTGCCCTGCACGGTGCAAATAAACCCGAGTTGCTCTAGGTCGGCGTAGGCGCGCTTGGTGGTGATGACACTCACGCCAAGATCGCTCGCGAGTGCACGGATGCTGGGGAGTTTGGCTCCCGCAGCGAGTGTGCCCGAAAGGATCTGAGCTTTGACCTGCGAGGCTATTTGCTCGTAGATGGGCTTGTCGCTCGAATTGGATAGGATGATGTCCACAGCGGCTCCTTAGCTGTTGGGCTACACGTGTATATAACCGGTAAGCACAGTATATATACACTATGCACAGTTATGCAAGAGGCAAATAGGGATTGTCCGCGCGTTCATTCATCTCAATCTGTAACATCTGGAACCGATTTGGACGGTTACCTGTTACAGATTGAGATTTTGCTGGCGGGCCCCACCTGGTTGTCTCAATCTGTAACAACTGGAGAAGATTTTGGCTGCTAGATGTTATAGATCGAGACATTGGCCACCCGTCTATCCTTATATCTCAATCTGTAACAGATGGACCCGTTTTGAGTGGCCAGATGTTACAGATCGAGATCTTTCTGGGACGTCCGCCTGTTTGTCTAAATCTGTAACAGGTAGAGGTTCAAAAACCGTCTAGATGTTACAGATCGAGACAAACTGCTGCGGAGTGCCGCCATCGACTGCTACCCTAGGCCCCAACTGATGAATTTGTCCTGATAGGTGCCCTATGGCGGGATTTCGCGGCTACAATGGTGCGGTTACAACGACGTAATGCACTCAATGCAAGAAAGGATCCGCATGGCAAGCCTGTCGGATGAAATCTCGTCGCGCCGCACGTTCGCGATTATCAGCCACCCGGACGCCGGTAAGACCACGCTTACCGAGAAGCTGCTGCTCTATACCGGCAGCATCCAGACTGCCGGCTCGGTCAAGGGCAAGAGCTCGGCCAAGCATGCCGTCTCGGACTGGATGGACATCGAGAAGGAGCGCGGTATTTCCGTTACCTCCTCGGTACTGCAGTTCACCTATAACGGCGCCTGCGTCAACATCCTCGATACC
>URKC01000013.1:0-31056 GCA_900548295.1 uncultured Collinsella sp. | reverse complement strand
GTGTTAGCGCTACTGTAAAAACAACCATTTTGACCAACGCTCAATAACCAATCATGCCAACGCAGTCCCGCCATTTGCGCCAACGCATTTTCACCATTTCCACCAACGCCGGGGCTTACGCTTCGATCGACGAGCGAACGATGCTTTCGGGAGGAGCGGGCCGTGGCGGAGAAGAACCTGATCGGAGAGTTGGACATGTACAGGGAAGCGGGCATAAAGCCCAACTTCAGCGACATAGCGAAGCGCTACGGCAAGGACAGGCACACCGTGGCGTCGTACTGGAGGGCCGAGGGCGGGCGGCCCCACGACGGGCGCGGCGACAGGGCGGGCTCGTTCGACGCGCACATCGAGGAGGTGGCCGCCAAGGCGCAGCTGCCGGGAGTCACCAAGAAGGGCATCCACGAGTGGCTGCTGCACAGGTATCCCGGCGAGGACCTGGCCGGCTACAACGCCTTCACCCAGTTCATGCGCAAGAACGGCATCGCCGTCGGGGCCTCCGGCGGCCCGGAGCCGCACCCGCGCTTCGAGACGCCGCCCGGACTGCAGCTGCAGTTCGACTGGAAGGAGTCCGTCAAGATGGCGAACCGCGACGGCGAGCTGTTCGAGTTCAACGTGTTCGCGGCGACGCTGGGCCATTCCCGCAGGCACATATTCATCCGGTCGAGGACCAGGACGACCGACGACCTGGTCAGGTGCATGTACGCCACGATCGCGAGGCTCGGCGGCGTGCCGCGCGAGTGGGTCACGGACAACATGTCCGCCCTGGTGACGGTCAAGGGCGGCAGGCGCCTCAAGGTCCAGCGCGCGTACGAGTTCGCCAAGGCCGCCGGCTTCGAGCTGAAGCTGTGCCGCCCGCGCAGCCCCCAGACGAAGGGCAAGGTCGAGTCGTCGAACCGCTTCCTGTCGCGGCTCATGGCCTACCAGGGCGACTTCGACGGCTGGGACGACATCGACGAGATCGTCGCGCGGATCGAGGACGCCAGCAACTCCGAGCCCAACGAGACCACGGGGCTGCCTCCCTCCGCGCTGTTCATGGAGGAGAAGGACGCGCTGCTGCCCGTCGGCAACCTGCGCGCCCTCGAGGAGGCGATGGGCGACGTGGTGCGCGTGGCCAGGGTGCCGGCCACGATGCTGGTGAGCGCGCACGGCGAGCCCATGTCGGTGCCCAGGCGCTGCATCGGCAGGCCCGCCCGCATCGTCTGCATGCCCGGCGGCGCGATGGACTGCTACGTCGGCGGCGAGCTGGTGGCCACGCACGTGGCGGGCGGGCCGGCCTACGACCCGGCGCACTACGCCGAGGCCATGGCCGGCAAGCGGTGGTTCGGCGACGCCGCCGGCGACATCGAGGCGGCCGCCGCGGCCAACCTCGGCCTGCTCGACTCGATAGGGGGCTCGCTGTGAGCGCCGCCGTGCAGGCCAGCCCCCTCAACCGCCTGGCGGCCAACCTCGAGGAGCTGGGGCTCGAGGGCATGGCGTCGTCGGTGCCCGAGTACGTCAGGCTCGTCGCCGACGGGAGGAAGGGCCTGGTCGACGCCATGCTCGAGCTCACCGACGCCCAGATAGCCCTCAAGCGGCGCGCCGACGACGAGCGCCGCACGAGGATGGCCAACTTCCCCTACATAAAGACGCTGGCCGACTTCGACTGGGGCTTCCAGCCGAGCGTGCCGCGCGGGCTGGTCGAGCAGCTGGCCACGCTCGAGTTCATCGACCGCGGCGACAACGTCGTGCTCGTCGGCAGCCCGGGCGTCGGCAAGACCCACCTGTCGATAGCCATAGGCCACGAGGCGGTGATGGCCCGCAAGCAGGTGTACTTCGCCGACTGCTCGAGGCTGGTCGAGGACCTCAAGCACGCCTCGGCGAAGGAGGCGCTGGCGCGCAGGATGCGGTTCTACGAGCACTGCAGCCTGCTGATAATAGACGAGCTCGGCTACCTCGATATCGGCAAGGAGGGCGCCGACCTGCTGTTCCAGCTGGTCAACAGGCGCTACGCGCTAAAGCGGTCGACCATCGTCACGACCAACGTGCCGGTGGGCAGGTGGGGCGACGTGTTCGGCAGCAACGTCACGGCCTCGGCGGTGGCCGACAGGCTTTGCCACCATTGCGCGATGATCAAGATAACGGGACGGTCGTACCGCCTGAAGGACGTATCCATCGGCGGCGAGGACGGGAAGGAGGAGGGAGCCTAGACGCCGAAAGCGGCGCATCCGCGTTGGCGAATCCGGCGCATCCGCGTTGGCGCGATTGGCGAAAATACGTTGGTGAAAATGGTGAAAAATGTATTGACGCTAACACTATGGCGTACACGGCCTTGTAGAGCTGGTCGAAGAGCACCTCGAACAGCCGATTGTAGGGGCTTCCCTCGTCCATCACGTGGAGGAACAGCGCGGTCTTTTCGGTCAGGACGCGGCGCGCGTCGATGTCGTCCCCAGAGGTGAGCCATGCGATGGGACCAGAGGCGTAGATGCGCAGGTTGACCTTGAGCGTGGACAGCACGCTACGCATCTCGTTGCCCCCGCTGCTCAGGAACTGGGAGCCGAAGATGCGTGACGGGTGGTCGTGGGGCAGCGAGCGCAGCAGAGCCTTGAGCGGGGCTGCGGGGTCGGCCCCCTCGGCCTCGGTGCCCTCGTTGATCACCCTGCACACGGTCGCCATGTTGCGGCAGCAGTCCGGGCAGTCGGGGCTGGTGGAGACGTAGTAGGCGACGGAGGAGAAGAGGCCCCTGGCCGAGTTCACCCAGTGGGAGCCCTGCCCCTCGCGCTCGGCGGGTACTATCGCCGAGGCCAGGTCCTCCGCCGCCTGCTCGGCGGCTTGCGAATCCCCTTGGCCCGCAAGCTCGACGATGAGCTTGAGCGGGTTGAAGCGAGAGCTGCGCGAGGGGTGTTGTGTGTCGAGGGGCAGGACATCGTAGCCGCGCGCCTCGATGGCATCGCCACACAGCTCGATGAGCTCCGACTTCACGTCCGAGACCACTACGTTCTCGGCGCTTTCGCCGAAGGTGAGCAGGTCGAGGCTCGGGATGTTCTGAAACCTTGTCTTGCCAGACCCGGTCTGTCCGATGCAGATGACATGTCGGTCGGGCTCAAAGAGGTACAGACCTCGCGAGAAGCCGTAGACGTAGCCGTGGCCCTTCGGCTCGCTCTTGCCGTCCCATGTCATGGAGCCCTTGATGACCTCGCGGCCCTCCTTAACGCGGGCGTTTCCCAAGACGCCGCCGTCTTCGGCGCGGCCCTTGGCACTTTCGGTCGCGAAGAAGAGCAGGGAGATGGGGAAGAGTAATGCAAGGATGGCGATGGTGCCGGCCGGGTGAGCAGCGAAACCGCCTGATAGCCACCAGTCGGGAACGGCGGTGAGATCGAAAGCGGGGATGACGGTGACACCGTCTCCGTTCAGCAGACATTCCGCTGGCCGGGCAAGCGCGGGACAGCAAAACGCTCCGAGTGCCAGAGCGCTGATGAGGGAGGGGATAAGGATTTCCATTGCTCCCCCTAACTGCGCACTGCGGCGATAAGCGCGCAGATGTTGTCCGCGGCTGCGGAGACACGGCGCACCGCGCGGTCGGTATTGGCTGCGGAGTCCTCGTCTGCCCCGAAGGTATTGAGCGCGCGAGCGCATTGGTTCAAGTTCGACCCGGCGTGCTTCAAATCCGCGAACGCCTTGCGAAGTTCAGCGATGTCGAGGTCCGCCGTTGGCCGTGCCTCTTGATCCCCCAGCGTCTTCATGCGGGTGTAGGCGGAAATGCTCATGCCCGCCTTGCACGCGCGCGAGCGAATGCGGGTGAGCTCGTTCTCGGTGACGCGGACGTAGATTCGCCTGCGGCGTCCGATTGCGTTGCGGTGCTCGCCGCCTTCTTGGGTGTTGTTCGTCTTGTCGTTCATGGGAGTAATCCTTACGTCAGTTGTGGCAGAGCCTGTGGCAGGATTTGTGGCAGCAGGTCCGCTCCCACGGACTACCACAGGCTCCCTAGAATTACTTCCCGTTGCCATTTTACGAGGTAGATACCCCTAATCAACTCTCATGCGTTTACATGGCCTACGTAGAAAATGCCCCTCATAACCCGGAGGTCGTAGGTTCAAATCCTGCCCCCGCGACCAAGAACTTGCAGCTCGTCGGCCTAGCCGGCGAGCTTTTTTGTTATCTGACGACCATGTTTTCGGCACGGTTCTCAACCTCTCAAACAAAATCTCGATCTGTAACGCGTAGACCCGATTTGGACGGCTAGATGTTACAGATCGAGATTTTCCGGCAGCCGGCCCCCGTTTGTCTAAATCTGTAACACGAGGGACGGATTTTGCCGAGTTGTTGTTACAGATTGAGATTTTGTTGTTGCTCTCCTTTATGAGTGAATCTTGACTCTTTTTATTATGTGAGGCGGACGGGCTATCGATAATCACGGGCCGGATGGATTGACTTGTCGATTGATAGACTCCAATTGGAAGGAGCTGCGACGACCCTTAACGATCCTTAACTAGAAACAGTGACGTCTTAAAAACAATAAAGGGGCCGCTATGTAGGGGCCGTCTATACGATGCCTTTGACTTACACTTCTTTATGGAGCCATGTAAGGAGGCGGCAATGCAGCAACCCATTGCGACAAACGATGTGATTCTATTTTCCACTCTCAGGGAGAATCAGTACTTCGATCGAAAGAGCGCCCGCAAGGATGACAAGGAGATTGCGAAGCATATTAGTGCATTCGCCAACTCGGCGGGAGGCAAGCTCGTTATCGGTATCGAGGATAATGGTGAGGTAACGGGCTTCAAGCGTAACGGCGCGCGCGACATTGAGAAATTCGAGCGCGCTGCGCTCACGACTTGCACGCCAACCCCTATTGTCCGCAAAGACCGAATCCCCGTGGTCAATTCTTCGGGCGAGGAGGACTTCGTTCTCGTTTTGGACATCGATGCCTCGACCAACCACTCTGTTGCTCGCGTGAGCGACGGCGAGGTTTTCTTGCGGCAGGACGACAAGAGCGTGAGGCTCAGCCGCGAACAGGTATTTGCCCTCGAGTACGATAAGGGGCAGAGAATCTTCGAGGACGAGCTTGTTGAGGATTCCTCCCTAGATGACGTGGACCATGAAGTGCTTGATCGCTACAAAGGGATTCTTGGAACCGAAGTTTCCGACGAGCAGGTCCTTAGAAGTCGTCGTTTTATGCGTGACGGAAAGCTGACCGTTGCTGGAGCCCTGCCATTCGCGCTGGATCCGTCCGCGATGATGCCACAGGCGCGAGTCCGTGTCCTGCGCTACGACGGCGTCAAAATGGAGACGGGCGAGCGTCTCAACATCACGAAAGAACGAAGCTTCTGTGGGCCGCTGCCTAAGGTGATCCAAGACGCCTACGAACTCATCTCGAGCATGCTCCGCGAATTTCAGTTCCTGGGGCCCGACGGGAAATTCCAGACCGTGCCTGAGTATCCTGAGTTCGCCTGGTTCGAGGGCTTGGTCAACGCGGTGACACATCGCGACTACTCGTTCCGCGGCGACTACATCCGGGTCTCGATGTTCGACGACCGTTTGGAAATCATCAGTCCAGGCGCGCTTCCCAATATCGTGACGCTCGACAACATGAGGACCACTCGTTACTCGCGCAACCCACGCATCGCGCGCACGCTGGTTGAATTTGGTTGGGTTCGGGAGCTAAACGAGGGCGTCAAGCGCATTTATACCGAGATGCAAAACTCTCTGCTCAATGATCCGGTCTACACGGAACCTGATGGGGCAAGGGTTCAGCTAACGCTTGAGAACAATATCGTTGCCAGAACCGTAAGGAGAAGCGAGGCTCTCGAGGACAAGGTATCACCGGAGGTGATCGCCTCATTGGGGGAGTATGAGCTCGCCGCCGTCAGGTTGGCCTTTGCGAACGGAAGGGTGACAGCAAGGGAGCTTGCAGCGCACATCGGGAGAAATCGCCGCACAGCAAGCCGGGTGCTTGGTAAGTTAATTGAGGAAGACGGGCTGCTCGAATGGCACGGCTCATCCCATAACGACCCAAAACAGTTCTACACGATAAGGTAAGGTGGTCGATCTATTTCGCACCTCTGTCGCAGTAATGTCGCACCTCTGTCGCAGTAATGTCGCACCTCTGTCGCAGTGGCTTCGATGACGCGTGGATATAGTCCCTCGGCAAATCTCAAACAAAATCTCAATCTGTAACGGGTAGGGGTCAAAAGCGGGCCTAGATGTTACGGATTGAGATTGTTGAGGATGGGCTGAGGGGAATGTCTTGATCTGTAACACGTGGGGCCGTTTTTGGCCGATAGATGTTACAGAACGAGATTTTTCGGCAGCCGGGCTCCGTTTATCTGAATCTGTGACACGAGGGACGGATTTTGCCGGGTAGCTGTTACAGATTTAGATGTTCTAGCGGGCCGGGTTGGTTTGTCTCGATCTGTAACGGGTGGAGGCCAAAAGTGGGCCTAACTGTTACAGATTGAGGCAAACCGACGGGCCGCCCCGCCCCATCCACCTGCCGCTACCTGCTGTCTGCCGATTTCCGTTGCGCCACTGTGCTCCCATGCCATATCCTCTAGACAACTACGCGGCAACATCGCCGCCGCGCCTACAAGAGAGGAATGTCCATGACCGCACCTGCATCCAAACTGCTCCAACCCATTACGGTTGGCCCCCTTGAGCTCAAAAACCGCATTATGTTCCCGCCGCTTACCACCGGCTACGAGGAGCGCGACGGTTCCATTGGCGAGCGCAGCCTGGCCTTTTACGAGCGTCTGGCCCGTGGCGGCGTGAGCTACATCGTCATCGGCGACGTCGCTCCCGTCATGACCGCAAGCCCCACGCCCAAGCTGGCGACCGACGCTCAGATCCCCACGTTTAAGGCACTGTCCGACGCCGTCCACAAGCACGGCGCCAAGGTCGCGCTGCAGCTGTTCCACCCCGAGTACGACGTCCCCGGCGTCGGCCGCATGGTCATGGGCTCCATGGCCGCTGCCAAGGCCGCGCAGGAGGCCAAGGCCGCCGGCGACGAGGAGACCTTTGCCGCCAAGATGGCCGAGTCCAACGAGATTCGCAAGCAGGCCTATGCCAAGCTGCACCACGACATGCAGCATTTTGTGAACGAGGCCACCGTGGAGCAGCTCACCCAGATCAAGGAGGCTATCGCCGCCTCGGCCGCCCGCGCGCAGCAGGCTGGCATCGACGCCATCGAGGTCCACGGCGACCGTCTGGTGGGTTCGCTGTGCTCGGCCATCCTCAACCAGCGCACCGACGAGTACGGCAGCTCGTTCGAGAACCGCGTCCGCTACGCGCTGGAGGTCGTCGCCGCCATTAAGGAAGCCGCACCGCAGCTGATGGTGGAGTACAAGCTCCCCGTGATCATGGAGAACCCCGACGGCACGCCGCGCGGCAAGGGCGGTCTGCTGCCCGATGAGGCCTGCGAGTTCGCCAAGCTGCTCGAGGGCGCCGGCATCGACATGATTCAGGTGGCGCAGGCAAACCACACCGGCAACATGGGCGACACCATTCCGCCCATGGGCGCCATGCCCTACAACTGGACGCTGCCCGTGGCCGAGCGCGTCAAGGCCCTGGTCTCCGTGCCGGTGGCAACCGTCGGCCGCGTTGTCTCGGTCGAGGCGGGCGAGAAGATCCTGGAAGACGGTTCGGCCGACATCGTCGCGTACGGCCGCTCGCTCATGTGCGACCCCGACATTGCGCTCAAGGCCGCCACGGGTGAGCCCATCCGCGAGTGCCTCAACTGCAACAAGGGTTGCGTCGATGCGATCCAAAACCGCCAGTACATCTCGTGCGTGCTCAATGCCGAGAACGGCGACGAGGCGACCATCGCCATTAAGCCCGGCGAGGGCGACAAGAAGATCGCCGTGGTGGGCGGCGGCATTGCCGGCCTGGAGGCCGCGCGTGTGGCGGCCAAGCGCGGCTACGACGTGACCGTCTACGAGGCGAGCGACCATCTGGGCGGCCAGATTGTGCTGGCGGCCGCGCCTCCGCGCAAGGACGAAATCATGCGCTCGGTCGAGTACTACGAGAAGATTCTGCCCGGCCTGGGCGTGAAGGTTGAGCTCAACCACGCCGCTACGGCCGAGGAACTCAACGCCGCCGACGCCGCGATTGTGGCCGTGGGCGCGCACGACGTGGTCATCCCCGTTCCAGGCGCCGATTCGGACAAGGTCGTCTCGAGCTGGGGCGTGCTGGCCGGCAAGGCGGAGCTTACGGGCCGCGTCGCCGTCATTGGCGGTGGCCTGGTGGGTACCGAGACTGCCGAGTACCTGCTGCAGCACGGCTGTGAGGTGGCGATCGTCGAGATGCTCGACAAGATTGCCGCGGGCGAGTCCGAGACCATTCTGCCGCTGATCATGAGCGACTTTGCCGAGCACAACGTGGAGCAGCACGTGAAGACCCGCCTGACCGCCATTACCGACGAGGGCGTGGAAGCTGTTCGCACCACCGAGGACGGCGCCGAGGAGCCGGTGAAGATCGCCTGCGATTATGTGGTGATGGCCGTGGGCTCCAAGGCCAACGCGTTTGACCTGGACGGCGTAACGGTGCCCGTGACCTGCGTAGGCGACTGCTCGGGCGAGCGAACCGCCGACATCGCGAGCGCCATTCGCATGGCGTATCACGCGGCCAACGAGCTGTAGCCGAGAAAGCCATCGCGTATTGAGTGGGCGGGGAGTGCCGTATCGGTGCTCCCCGCCTTTTTGCCAATAAGGGTGCCCCTGACCAGCGGGTTCAGAAAATCCGAATCTTGAGCACCAGAAAATCCGAATCCTCAGAACATGAAAATCCGAATTATATGAACACGAAAATCCGAATCGCAACCACCCGAAAATCCGAATTTGCTACAGTGGAATAGAAGAATCAGAAAGCAGGAACTGGAAATCTGCGGGGGTGACTCATGGCAGGCGAGAGGCTACATCGGGACGGATACATCCCACGTATCGTGGATGCGCAAATCGAGCGCTTCCTTCGTGTCTTTGGCGCGGTCGAGATTGCGGGCACCAAGTGGTGCGGCAAGACGTGGGCCGCGCTTGAGCACGGGGCGTCCGTCTCGTATGTCGACGAGAATCTCGACCTCGCGCGTGCCGACCCGGCGATGATGTTGCTGGGAGACCGTCCGCATATTATCGATGAGTGGCAGCGCGTTCCCCAGATTTGGGACTACGTTAGACACGAGGTTGACCGCACCCGGGGCACGCGCGGCGCCTATATCCTCACGGGTTCCGCCACGCCTGCGTTTGGCTCAAAGGCGGAGGCGCCCGCGCATAGTGGAGCCGGCCGCATCGGCCGCGTCCGCATGCACCCCATGACGCTTGCCGAGACAGGTGAGTCCAACGGCAAGGTAAGTCTGGCGGGCTTGTTTGAGCATCGTTTTGAGCCCTGCCGGTGCAATGGCGATACACCGGGGCTTGTCGAAGTCGCTTGCCGCGGCGGCTGGCCCGAGGCGATCGATATGGTTTCGGCTGACGCCCAGCTCATCGCCCGCGAATATCTCAACACTACGTTTTCGAGCAGCTTCTCGGCGGTTGGTCTCGACCCCGATATTGCTCGTCGAGTCTCCGCATCGATCGCGCGCAATCTGGGACAGGCGACCACGTATAAAACGATTCTTATGGATATGTTCGGTGCCGAGGAGGAACCCGCAGCGTTTGCCGACGAGACCAAGGTGCGTAGGTACCTGGATGCCCTCAAAGGCATGTTCATTCTCGAGGAGGTCCCCGGTTGGGTTCCCGCCGCGCGCGACAAACGACGCTTTGCCGTCAAACCCAAGCGCTATCTGGCAGATCCAAGCCTTGCTTGCGCCTTGCTAGGTATGTCCTTGCAGGCGCTGCTTGCCGACTGGCAGACATTTGGTCTGGTGTTTGAGAATTTGGTCATACGCGACCTTTCGGTCTACGCACGTTCGCTCGACCTGCTGGATAGCACGCCCGTGCGCTATTATCGCGACGATTCGGGCCTTGAGTGCGATGCTATCGTGCAGCTAGCCGATGGACGGTGGGCCGCCTTTGAGATTAAGGTGAGTGAAGATAAGGCGAGCGCCGGCGTCGAGAGTCTCAAGCGCGTTCGCAAAAAGGTCTGTGGAAATCCTCGTTCACGCACACGCGAACCGGAGTTTATGGCCGTGATTGTGGGGGTGGGTGAGTACGCTCGCGAGGTCGAGGACGGTATCTACGTGATACCCGTGCGTGCGTTGGGGCGTTAAGGGACGGCACGCCGTGCGTCCGCTGCCCGGTGCTACGGATTAGTGCAAGGGGGTCAGGCTTGTTTGCACCAAGGGTTTGACATATGGGGGGGGAGGCCGCTGGCGCTAACGAGGGCGTGTTAAGGGTGCTCGACTGGCTTAAACGCACCCTTAACCTCATCTTCACCTCAAATGAGGCTAAGATGAGGTTAAGATGAGGCAAGCAAACAACTGGGCAAATGCTGAAAATAGGGCGCTGTTAGCCTCAAAATGAGGTTAAGGTGAGGCAAAGCTTGAACGAGCGGGCGAGCCGTTGCGTGAACAGTGCGCGATGGACAGGCCTCTATTCGTAATCTTTAAGACATCATTAAGGCTTGCGTTGTGGAGCAAGCCGCAGGTCAATGCTATTCTTTTACCTTATCGTATGGTGTTGTATTCTGCCTGAATTCTATGCCTACGAGCAACGGATTGATCGCGACCAAGCGGAAAGGACGGCACGCCCGCTAGCAGGGCAAACGCAAACGATGAGTGGCATGGACCGACATAGCGAGCTCCAGCAGCACAAGACGGCGGCCGAGTACCGCCAAGCTGCCGACGAGCATGTGCGGACCCTCAAGGATTTCTGGAAGGATTTCCTGGTGAGCGGTCTGTTTGTGCTGGCCGCCATCGTTGCCATCTTTGCATGCCTTGCCTGGTTTGCCGCGAACAATCGAGTGAGCGCCACGGGGAGTACGATCGGGGCGAAGGGCCCACGGTTTGTGCTCTCGGGAACGCAGGGCGGCACGGCAGGTAAGTACGACGCCCAGGACAACTACGCGTCGGATAGTACAAGCCTTGCCGTGAACAATCTTTTCAACCTCAATAACATGAGTGCCGATGGCAGTCTTTCTCCGGGGTCGGCGGGCCAGCTTCAGCTCAACGTCAAGCCGCTCTGCAACGACCTGCACGATATTACGGTGGAGATGACCTGGGAGATTTCTGTCCAGACGAGCGTTGCGGGCACGGACTCCGTTGTGGACGCATCGACAAACGAAGAGATCATCAACTCGCTTAAAGATTTGGTGCGCGGTCATATCCTGGTTTTCCAGGGCAAAGACACCTCTGGCTTTTACTCCAATCCGCTGGTTCCCACGACAACCACGGTGACCCAGGACGGAGCGAGCGTCACCGTCATTACGCAGAGCTTTACCATCCCGGCGCGGAGCTTTTGCGCTGCGGACTCAAATAGCACGACCGAAACCGTCACCAAAACCCTCTACTGGATTTGGCCGGAACAGTTCAAGAGCTATGTTCGCACGGGCAACGCCGGCTACGGTGGCAACCTTTTCGCTAACACAGGCGACGAGGGGGGATACACAACCCTCGTCGGCGACATCAACAATAACCACGCGCGCTATTTCCGCGCCGATAGCACGAGCGTGCCAGGTCAGGCGCCTAGCGCGGTTCCGCCTGTCGGAGCCGGCATGTCCTCTGCGGATGTGGAAACCTGCGCCAGCTACTACAACAACGCCGACGAGATTATCGGTAAGAACGTCAAGTACATTCGCGTGCGCTTCACCGCCAAGGAGGCGGATAAATAAATGGACGAGCAGCTTAATGCCCGCGAGCAGGGCGATATCAAACACAACGAAGGAGCGGCAAACCCCGGCGGCAACGGGTTCGGCTCGCACGGCGAAGCGCGTCCGGCTGGCCGCATCGAGCGCATCAAGGCTTGGGTGAGCGACCACCGTCGCGAATCCCTGGCCATCGTGGGTCTGGTGGCCGTGCTTCTCGTGTTGCTGGGATTGACGCTCGGATGGTTCGTCGATGCCAATCGCGGCTCCACCGTTGGCAAGATCAAGGAGCCGGCGGAGCTCAAAGTGCTGGGCCCCAACGCTACGGCAACAGAGCAGGTCGACCTGAGCTACAACCCCGAATACGGCGATACCAAGACCGGCAACACGGTGACGCTCAAGCGCCCGTTTTGCGTGCAGACGGGCGGTGACGGTTTTGAGCTGCAACTCGCGAATACGACCAACATTACGGGTCTCACTATTGAGCTGTACAGAGCCGAGAACACGTCTGCGCTCCAGACGCCCGACGTGAGCGGTACCGCAGACGGCAAATCTTATAGCTGGAAAGCAACCGGAGAGAACCTGCTGACGAGCTTCGAATATATCAACAAGGAGAACGACGGTCTGGCAGCCGTGCCGGGCGAGGGCGCAAGCGACCCTACATTCAAGGACTATCAAAACGTCCAGCGCAACGCGCGCCCGCTCTACCGATACAAGAAATTCGGCAAAGGCGACCTCAACGCTAAGACACTCGACAACTCGACTGGCAATGACACGCTTAACTTTATCATCAAGCTTTCGTGGGACGAGAGCGCCAAAGAGACCGACGTGATTTACCTGATCGCGCGCAACACGAGCGGCAAGTAGGAGAGGGGGCGCACATGGAGAAGCAAGAGAAGCAGCAGGATGCCGAGCGCGAGCAGCTGGCAAAAAGCAAGAGCCTAGTCAAGAACAAGCTGGTTGTGGCGGCAATCGCACTTATTTGCGCCGTGGCGCTCGTGACGGGTGGCTACTTTACCTATTCCGCCTACACCGCCAACGGATTTCTAAAGTCCGTCGCCGCAACGGGCACTGCGCAGAGCCTATTTGCAAGCGATTTGCTCACGGGCTATATGAGTGCGCCTAGCCCCGACGAGCTCGCCCGTGCCCAGCGCTCCGTTACGGTGTATCCCAACAACGGGCAGTGCAACTTTACCTTTAGCATCTACAACTACTTGCTGGGCAACAGCAACTTCTGCAACGACAAAAATGTGACATACACCTTGACGGTCGAGGGGCACGGGCTCGATGGCGCCACGTGGAGCTATGCGCCCCAGCCCGGTAGCAGCGTCACGCTTCCGGAGAATCAACCTACCAAGAACGACTACACCGTGACCTTCCCCGAGGCTAAGTTGGGACAAGCATACTTTGTGATTAAGGCCACGGTCGTATCGGAGAAGAGCCCCGGCACCGAGCTAGCCTGTCTGGCGGCGAAAGTCGTGCCGTCAAAGAGGGCCGAGGTCAAGACCGCTGCGGTTGAGGGCGCGCTGGTCGATGAGGCTGGCAAGTTTGCTGATTACGCTGCATACAACTACCGCGTGACGGTTACGGGCGCACTGGCAAACGTCACGCTCACGTGGGGGGAGAACGTGGAGATCGACCCGTTCTTTGAGACCAACCATAGCGCGACGGTGGATGCTGCAGCTCGCAAGGCTACGTTCACCATGGAGCCGGGTTCGATGGTCGTCAACTTTTACCGAGCGGACGGCAAAACGCCCGGTGGCTGGGGCGACCTGGACATTAGCGTGAGCGGAACTACTCTGACGGGCGCGACGGAGACTCGATAACTCTGGAAGCGGAGTTTTAGGATAAGAGGTACGGAATCGATGAGAACGGCAAAGCGCATATTCGCAGAGTTCATGACGGTGGTCATGGTGCTCCAAGCATGCTCGCCCACGGTGGCTGCTGTGGCGGCAGGCTGGCAGAACATCTCGAACGAGATTGCTGCCGCATCTGCGAAGGCGTTGGATACTGCCGAGAGCGGCGAGACCAACGGCGATGTCACGATCGGGTCTGGGTCGAGTGATGCCGGCGCCGACAGCGACAGTGCTGGGGATGACGCGGTGAAGGATGACGCTGCAGCAGGCGATACCACCGATAGCGCCACTGGTTCCGATTCCACGGGCGACCAGACGGAAGGCGACGATGCCGCTGACGATGCCGCCGCTGACGACGCCGAGCAAGATGCCGATGATGCGACTTCGGAGGACGCTGATGCCCAGGCGGGTGCGACGATCACGGATTTGAATAAGCTCGTCGAGCTGCTCGAGAAGAACGGCGCGGAAAGCATCGTGCGCAAAGACGACGAGAGCGGAATCCGAAGCCTCGATGTCAAGTCGTCGGAGGCGTTCGCCGTCCTGTCTAACGCCGACGCTTCGCTTTACTATGATGCGCAGATCAAGGTTATCATCACGGGCGATGCGAAGCTCACCGAGTCGGCTAATAACGGCATGTCTTTCCAGGGTCTTGGCAGTGATGAATGTCCGTTTGAAGGCAGGATCTATAGGGACGTTGATAGTCCCGTCGAGCTTACGACTGATCGGACGGTTTTTAATAACCTCAAGCTGTCTGACCAAAACAAAACGGTCAGGATAAAGTGGGTAGGCGCGACTAGCTATAGCGCACCGATGGTCGCTTCGAAGGTCAGCGGTGCGGAAAACGGCGAAGAGAGCAAGACACTCATCGCGTCGGTTGACATCGTGGAACCCGTGAACGTTGATGTGAAGGATGCGACTTCCGCCTTGACGGCACCCCTCCTGGGTGCGACGACGGGCGACCTTGCTGCGAACGTTACCTATAGCCTCACCGATTCTCGAAAGAATCTCAACGCGAATGCGACGGGCAACATTGGCTTGATTGCCAACACGGTCGAGAGCGGGAGCTTGACGGTTGAGTCCGTCACGTTCCCCAACGATCTGACCTCAGGCGGAGCCGTCAAAACGAGCTCTGGCAACGCTGGCCTGCTCGTAGGCGAAGTCAAGGACGGTGCGACCCTGAGCATTGGCACTCTGGCAAACGTTCCCACCGCCACCGTCCAGTCTACGAACGGCTCCGCCGGTGGCGTTGTAGGACTCGTTGGCTCGAGCACGGGTGCCATGGTCAACGTCGCGAAAGCTCTCGACCTACACGCGCTCACCGTCAAGGGCACAACTGCCAGCGGCGGTTTTATTGGTAAAGCGACCGTGCTCACACTGGGCGCGGATAATAAGCAGATTGGGTGTCCTCTAAATATTGGCGACGAGAACAGCGCTTGCTCTGGTGGCGTTATCGGCGACGTGAGCTTTGCGCAAGGATTTGCCGTTACGTCCAATATGTTCGACCTGGGCGACCTTGTGACTCTTGGTGCGTCGCAGCGCGCCGGCGCTCTTTTTGGCATGGCCGATATCTCTAATGGAGACATCGTGGTGCAAGGCGGGACGTATAAGAGCAAACTCGCCTTACCAGAAGATGTTAGTGTCAACGGCAGCTACGGCGGCCTTGTCGGCAAGGTGTTCGCGACGAAAACGGACGACGACGGCGCTTTGCGCGCCTTTGTTGTTGAAAAGGATGCAGATAATAAGAATACGTGCTCAATTGAGTTTGACCTTGCGAGCAAGTTGTCCGACGCAGGCGGCGTTGTCGGCTATGTTGGCGATAGCGCAAATCCTAACTCGCAGCCCGTTGCCGTTGTCTTCAACGGCGTGACGGTTGCGTGCAAGGGAGATGCTTCGGCGCGAACGGGTACCGGAAAGTTCGGTGGCGCCGTGGGCGTTGTCGATACGCGCAATGTCCTTGACGTGCGAGATTTCAAACTTACAAGCGACAATCCTATCGGTAAGGCGCAAAGCAACCGTGCCGCGGGAATTGCGGGATCCGCGTGGAATGCTGTAATCAAATTCAGCGGCATCACGGATCTGTCGGGCGCAAGTTTTGCCGAGAACGCCACGACGGGTCAGCTCGTATACGAGAACCACAACGCGCTGATCTTCGCTGCCGGCAATGGCTCTAATGGTGATCTGGGAGACAAGGGCGCTGCGGTCTGGACCTTCAAGCGTAGCAACTCAGCCTCAAAGACGGACGACATCGCGACCTACGGTGAAGTTGTTCGTCTGGGCGGCGACTTCATTAAGCTTGATGTGGACACTCATAAGTTGACCTTGCCGGATTCGCTGACGGCAGCTAACGGTGCCTACGCCCTAACCACAGCTGAGGATTTCGCCAAGCTTGCGATTACCTGGCAAACCAACGGCTACTACTCGATGGTTGACGGCGTTACCGAAAACAACCTTAACGGCTTGCAGTCCTCGACCATTACGGTGAACGGCACTATTGATCTCAAGGGCACGGGCCTGACGGGTTTCACGCAGGATCGTGCAGACGGCTCGCAAGTTTTCTCGGGAACGTTGAACGGTGGCGGCACAATCAATCTTGCCGTCGGCGAGGCGTACGGCAAGCGTGGTGAAGACGTGCTCGACGGCAATAACACGAGCAACGGCAACGGCAAAATCTACCGCCACGGCCGCTTGGGCTTGTTCGCGGCCGTCAACGGTGCAACCATCTCCAACGTCACAATCGCTGGCTCCATGAAGTTCGATAACGGTTCGGCTATCGATGCCGGGTCGCTGGCGGGTGCCATCGTCGGCAACCTGTCATTGTTTAGCGTAACGTGCAAAACGAATATCGCGTGCGATGATACGTTTGCCAATGACGTGAACATTGGTGGTATTGCGGGCAGCGTGTCGGCGGCTGCCACGGTTACGTTTAAGGGTAACAGCAAGGCGCAAACGACTATCACTGCAGCCGGATCGCTTAACGGCAATAGCCGTATTGGCGGTGCCATCGGCTATGTGAGCGATCGCGCTTCGACATTCAATGTTACGGGCCTCGAAGTCGCCGGATCAATCGAAACCGGCGATTGCGCCGGCGGCAAGATTGCCCAAGTCGGTGGTCTTATCGGCTGCATCGCACAGAGTACCTACAATGCAGGGACAATAGCCAACTCAGCTGATAAGTACGTGAACATTTCGGGCCTTTCGTTCAATTCGTTCAAGATGAACGTCGGTAGGAACGGTGATGCGCTCAACGGTGCCGGTGGCCTTTTGGGCTACAGCTGGGGCAACGCCATCGTCACCATTGGCGATGCTGCTGCAAACACCAGCGGCAGCACTTACGCCCTCAAAACGACCAACAACACGACTGTGGCTGCAAGCGACTCTACCGAGGTCGGCGGCCTCGTATACGCCGCAAGCGGCCACTGGATTATCAACAACTACGCCATCGATCTCTCGGGCACAAAGATTAATGCAGGCGCCGCTCAGACGCTCGGCGTTCTAGTTTGCCGCGGCTGCAAGGTGGATGATAAGACGACATATGGCGTCGAGAGCTACCTAGGCCTGTACTTGGAGGACAGGGCTTATTGGGATACCGCCTATAGGGTGCCCACCGGCGAGGGGGCCATCGTTGCGTCGGGCGTAACGTCCTTCGATGAATGGGTTGGCAGCGGTGTAAAACCAAACAACGGCAGCAAGCTCATGGACGCCGAGTGGAACACGGTCGTTTCGCTACACACACAGAAAAACAAGCTGGACATGGACGGCGATTCCACAAAAGACAACAGCTACCATAATCGCTCGTCTTTCGGTCGAAGCCAGAATACGAACGGCAATACCCGCTACTTCTACAACCTCGACATAGCCTCTAAGAATTGTGAAGGCGGCTTTAGTGGCAGTCAAATCGATACAGCGGAAAAGCTGCTCTTATGGTCTGCTTACCGTTATGCTCCCGAAGGTATTCGTTCGACAATCGTTCCCAATGGCACGACAGGGCTCGATGATTCCATAACCATAACGGGTACAATCGATTTGGCCGGCTACAGCTATTATCCCACTCAGCCGAGCGGAGAGGTGACGGTTGAGAATGCGACCATTACCTTCTGTTACTCCAAGATCAAGGCCGAGCAGAATGGCAACAAGCTAAATTCCGATGCTACCCAGCACGAGAACATGCACTGCGGTCTTTTTCGAACGGTGGCAAACGGCGATCTCACAGTAAAAAACGTCACTTTGCGTGGTACTGTTGGGCCCGTTATTAATGACGGAAAGAGCTCTGAAGACACTGATGGAGCAAGCGGAAGCTCTTCGGGCGCGCTCGTGTGCCGCTACGTGTATGGGTCCAGCGACGGCAATGGCATCAAGATTAGAAAGATCTCAATTGATGGTCTTACGCTCAACAATCTGATTGTCGACGGCGCCAACAGCGCCACGGATGCTAACGCCTATATGCCTCTGCTCATCAACGAGATGCAGAAGTACGTGAGCCTGAACGCGAAGAATATCAAGACTACTGGGTACACGAGTGACACCAAGGCGGCTACGTCGCTGTTCGGAAAGCTTGGTGTAGGCAGTGAGGCCGATCAGGTGACGGCAAAGTTTGAGCAAATCAGCTTGCCCAGCCAAAAGAACAAAACGATCTTCACCCATGCGAGCCTGCTGGAGAGTTTTGGCTACGGAAGCACGAGCACGGGCTCTGCGGACTACACCTTTACTAAGGCCGATGCCGATGCCGATGCAGGCAAGGTGACATACGGATCTGAGATTGATGGGAGTACGGAGTACCCGGGCAAGCAGCTTTGGTATTACGACGAAGCGACGTATGGTGCCGTGAGCGGCTATGTGACGGTTGATGGTAAGAAGGACGGTGACGTCAGGCCTTGGTTTGGTGGCTATCTTCCTTATGTTTATAAGGGAAAGGCCACCGAGAGCGGCGTCCAATATCATGAAATTAAAGTCAACCAGCGCATTCCAAAGCTGGTAGAGGGATGCGGCACATATGGCGATCCGTATGCCGTTAAGGACGCGACTGAGATGAACGCCATCGCCAACTACATCAACAACCAAACTGCGCTCGACGGTTGGGAGGTCACCATTGCCGTCAACCAGAGTACGCTCTGTACTCGCCGCAGCGACAATAAAACCGACAATGAGGTTACGTACGTCTATAAGCAGGCGAAAGACACTGGGAAGAAGTGGGAAAAGAAGACCGGCGACACCACTGATCCTTCGGCCACACTTTCCGACGAGATGATGCACCGCTATATCCAAAGCGCGTACTACAGTATTGAACCTACCGGGGGTAATACGATCACCCTCGACGGCGCATCGTTTGGCGGTTTTGGCAACAAAGCCAACCCGTTCCGTGGCGTCATCGTTGGCAACCCTAAAGGTGATAAAAAGGCAACCATCAAGATAGAGAATAACGAGGGTTCGCTTCGCGGCCTTATTCCCTATAGTTACGGCAGCGTGGTGCGCGATCTGAATATTCGCTATGTGAACGCGTCGGCGACTATTACTTATTCTGCCAAGGATGCCGACGGTGTTCCGACGTCGTTCTTCGGTGGCGTTATCGGCTGCATCCTTGGCGGCGATAACATTATCGACGGTGTGGCCGTGAATGGGACAACGCCCGATAACTCCACAACCGGCTTTACGGTTGCTGGTGGCGGAACTAAGCCACATCTTGTTCCCATCGGCGGTTACGTTGGTGCCATTGCGGGCGGCGGTGTGATCTTCCGCAATATGTCAGGGACGTCTTGGCGCGCTGGAACCAGCGACAAGTCTCAGGGTCTTGGAACGGGCAACTTCCGGCAGTACGACAATCCCTACGTTGGTCGTGTGATTGATGGCTATGCCTTTAGCGAGGGCTGCAAAGTCGAAAACGGTAACGCTAACTACAAGATCAACGAGCTCACAAACAAGGGAGCTGCCTGCGTCACTACCACGGGCACCGACAACAAGTATATCGGCACTGATGCCGAGGCACCTGTGACCACGGTGGAAAACGCCCAGGGCCTTTTGGTGCTCTCGGCCATCATTAGCTCGGGTGCGGGTGCTGGAGCGGCACATACTGACTACGCTAATTATGGCGTGTTCCGCGGCTCCAAGGCGTACTGGGGCAGCGATAAGCAGGACCCGGCGATAAACGGCTACCTGTTTGGCAACAAGGAATATGGTAAGGTGCGAAATGCCAGCTACGACTGCGTGGGCAAGCCTGCGAGCGCTTCCGGCGATTTCGAAACCGCCAAAAACGATGACCAGAAGGCCCCGGGCAAACAGGGGTGGCACGGCCCGCTCAACCATGATGACGATGTAAATTCGCCCTACCTGGTGGCGTCCTACGCTGCCGACTACCAAACGGGCTACGTGTGCGCGTCGAAATCGATCGGCATGAGCCTGGAGTTCAAGGAAAATGCCACCTATGATATGACTGGCTACGGCACGGGATACGTGGGTCTCAGCGGCCGTTACTATTCCAATGCTTGCAGCTCGAACGAGGCGTCCACCGATCGCGACCGCATCACGCCGCACGTGGCAACGATCGACGGCAACGGGGCCACCATCACGGTGGGCACCAAAGATGCCACTTACGGCGTCGTCGAATATGCCGATGACGACTATAAGGTCTCGGGCGTGGGCGGCCTATTCAGCACCGTGATGTTCACCTCAACCAATGTGGGGCAGAGCGTCACCGCGAATGACGGCGCTCAGGTCAAAGACCTCACCTTTAGTAACTGCAACGTATCGCTCACGTACAAAGACGCCAACGGTAGCATTGCCTCGGGACCGGCATCGAACGACCTCATCGGCACCGGCCTTTTGGCGGGCGCAACGGCCAACTACGACGGCAACACGCGTGGCGTCTACCGCAACGTACAGATGAAGAACTGCACCGTGTTGGGCGCAAAGAGCGTAGGAGGGCTTCTTGGCAGCTCGGGCCGTACCAGCCGAAGGACGGATAACGACGTGACCTATATGGTCAATTTCGGCTCCGGCACGCAGGCGCCCGCGAATCTCTGTGACTGCTCATACACTGGCCTTAGCGTCACGGGCGAGAAGTACGTTGGCGGCTATGTGGGTGCGATCGCCTCGCCGTGCGGCGTGTGGACAACCGCGGCCACAGGGGTATACGAGAAGACTATTGGCAAAAACTCGACCATAACCGCCACGGGTACAACACCCTACGTGGGCGGCGTGTTCGGTTATACCTCCAGTAACGTATCGGTGAACACCAAAATTGGCATCACGGAAGCCGTCGCATCGAGCACGGCAGTCATCTCTGGGGTAAATGTACTCGCCACCGGGTCGAACACCGATAAGTACATGGGCGCCGGCGGTGTGGTCGGAAGCGCCTATAGAGGCGTTATTTCTATAAGCAACGTGCGCATTGATGCCGGAGGCGATGCCAAGAGCGCCATCATCGGCGATGCCACCGGAACGAACAATAGCATCCGTAATGCGGGCGGCTTGATTGGCGAGGTCACGAGCAGTGGCAGCCCCAACACGTACTGGTTTGAGGACTGTAGCGTCGAGAATATCAACATTGCCGGCACCGACCAATGCTCGGGCGGACTTATCGGCTACTACTTCAGCAATGTGAACATAGCCTGCAACAATATCGCGATTGAGAGCGCCACGATCAAGGGCAGGTTGAGCGGCGGTCTACTTGGCGCGATTAACAGCGGTGCCGACGTCATCAACGTCACCAACACAAAGGTATCTAACACAACGTTTGGCGGAACCTCCAACGGCGGCATTGCGGGCGACGGACGCGGCCAGTTCCATCTGGTAAACGTGCTCATGGACAGCAATACCTACAAATTGGGCTCTAAGCAGGGCGTGCTCTTAGGCGAGGTTGACACAAACGGCTATAGCCTCTCCGCAGCGGGCGTGAACGTAAAGCTCGGCAACGGCAAGACCACGCGTGATCTGCCGCCGATGGTTTACACGACCAATGCGGCCGCCGTAAACATGAAGTCGTATATCGCGTTTGGTGACTATAACGACACACTGGAAGCACCTGACAAGGGGATCACGCTCTACGGCGCGGACAATACCGCCACCACGGCAGCGAGCCCGTATGTGACCACGAGCCCCGTAAGCACGCTGGCGGCGCGTGCCTCCGACAACGACACCACCGATCGCTACCTGTTTGGCGACGGCGCCACCATCGACACCGCGGCGACCGTCCAGAGCGAGGCAGGCACCGGTGTTGCCGATCGCTACACCTACACGAATATCGGCAGCATTAATGACAACGGCGCCTATCAAAATAAGTCGAGCTACGATGCCTCATCCGTGGCCAGTAAGTTCAATTCGAATAATGATACAAGCAGCAACCAAGCCACAGCGGATTTCCCCGTTTTGGTGATCTCTGGCAACGACAACACGACGGTCAAGAGCTATCTAAACATCGTCACGAACGGCGGCTTCTCCGATGCCTGCAGATTGAATAACGAGAATGGCACCAATCCGCACGTGACGGCCAAAGCAGAGGTTTTCCAACTCAAGGACGGTGTGTTCGTTAAAGACGGTGACGCGTCGAACAATCCCACGCTTCGCGTAGTGAACAATGGCAAGAACAATATGTCGTTTAGCCCAAGCTCCGATTGGGACAACGGCAAAGGTCGCTTTACGCTCCTGACCGTTACCTTTACCGAGGCGGGTCAGAGCTACAACGTTCAGGTGCCGATCATCGTTAAGCGCAAGCTCGAGATCGATTTCACTGCAACGTATGATTACGGCACTCAATTTAAAGAAAAAGACTACGCTAACCTTGGAAAAGATGCACACGTGCTTACGAGCTTTGGCGAGCCGATGACGGGTCTGCTTACCTGGACATACAATTCTGCCAATGGGAAGGAAGTCGACTTTGGCTGGGACAGCTATATGGCTGCTGGCGGCTCGATGAAGGGGCTCGGCAAGAGTATCCTCTTCAATGGTGCCGACGGAAGGTTGCCCCAGGGCACCCAGCTTACGCTCATCGATGCGAACGTTGATGGCAAGGCCGGTGGCAGAGAGTATCACTATACGGTGGGCGAAGGCGGAGCAACGAGCGTTTCCCTGAGCGGAAACGACGGCTTTAAGGATTCTGCGGGCAATCCATATCAGGAGCGATGGCTGAGCGAGATCTTGGGTGTGTCGGCCACGCAGGATGGCGCCGGCACATGGACCGTGTGTGATAACGAGGCAGAGGCGACCGCTAAAGCGAAACTCGATGGCAAGTGGACGCTGTTTAAGGTTGCGGGTGCTGACGTTCCCAGCAACAGTCGCTATACGCTAAAGGTACCCAAGGAGAAGGATACCGGCAGAGAGAAGCGTGCATCGGAGAGCGTCTACCTAGTTGTCAACGTGCCCAAGTCGGGCGACGGCGTGACGCAAGCTAGTATCAACGGTTTTACGGCTTCGTCTATTGACTCGAATTCTTCGGGTGGCCGCATATCTTGGAATCTGCATCATGTTTTACGCACCGATGGCAGCGACGATATTCAAAACAGTACGGCATCGACATACAGCATCTTGTCCAATTATGAGCAGAATGTAGTCGACAAAAAAGATGGGGCGTGCATTCCGGTTTCGAAGTCGGAGGACGGTGCCGCCTACGTTCTTTCTCTCGATGTCATGGATACGGTTACGTTTAGCCCGAGCCAATACTATACAGAGAGCGACCATCTGTTCTATCAGCTCGATACATCGCTGTGTCGCTATGGCGCCAACAACAACCTAATGGGAGTAAGCAGTTTCCCGAGCGGAACTTCGGCAATTGCGAAGTTCTATGTTGCCATCGGCAATCAGAACTACAGGTGGAGTGGCAGCGATTGGGAGCCGTATGACGCTTCGACGCCTGCGTTTACACAGATTGTGACGGATACGGGTGATGACTCACTGAGGCTCACGCTCGACCATGACCTTGCCGGAATCCGCAAGCGTGCAGCGGGCGGATCCTTTACCGTGCGTACGGTAGTGGAAGAGATTCGCCTTACGCCGGACGGCTGCAACAAGGTTATCTCCCTGTCCAAGCAGTCTGGCGAGGACGCCTGTACCAAGATGTCCTATACCGCCAAGCTTTCGACGCGTAAGGAAGGCCTTAATACCTCGAGCCTGACGCAGACGAAGCGCGGTAACGTCGGGTACTATCGCATGGACACGGGTGATACGACCATTACGCTTTCTGCGCCAGATAAGTCGCAGCTTGGCATTAACGTGGACGACCTGCGTCCGATCGCGAATGGCACGATTGGTCTGGGTGCCACGTATGAACTGGGTGGACTCAGCAACGCCGCCGAGGCAATTGCGAACGCAGACTCTGTTGTGTACACGCTCTCGCTTCAGCGCCGCGGAACCGACGGCACGTATGAGAGCGTAACGGATGATATCTCAAACTACGTAACAGTGACGGAGAGTAAGCTTGCCGCGGTCGCTCCCTCCGGTAGCACGATCACCTTCACTGACTCGAAGGAGAACGGCAAGTTCAAAACGAAGAACGGTAATACGACGTTTAGCCTGCCCTTTACCGTTAAGGTCAACACGCAGGTTGAACAGCGTGAGCAGTTCTACGCGAACTATCGCTTGGTGATGACAGCGAGCCTGGTTAAGGGTGACGTGGCGAGCGCAACGCCTCAATCGCCCGACTATGTGACCTATACGCTCACGAGGGTGAACCTCAACGGCATCGACCACTAGTTCCGAAGCCAACTGGCTTCGCAAAGGGGGCGGCAACCACCCGGTTGCCGCCCCTTTTCTTGTTCTCCTGGCCTGCTGCTGCCCCAGCTTCCCACCTAGCTTTCCAGCTTTCCACCTTAGGTGGTAAGTTAAGTGGAAAGCTGGAAAGCTAGGTGGAAAGCTGGAAAGTAAGTGGAAAGTTGACATGTAGGTGCGGGCTGAAGAGGGGTTAATAATTACACAAACCATACCAGCCAAACAAAAAGATACCAATCTGGTTGGTAAAACACCGTCAATGAGCCGCGAGCTAACTAGCTGCGTAAATAAAACCTAAAGAACTGTTGCAAATTAATGGCAAATGCCCAGATAGCGAAATTGCGATTTTCAATTAACTGTTACGTGCAAACAGAAAAATGCTACTATCTAACATGCACGTAAGAAAGCAGATTAACGGTTAAGGCCGAGAAGTGGCAGGTATGTCAGAAGCAACAAGGACTCGCACGCATGCGCCCGAGGTCAGGCAGCGCGCCGTCGAGATCCTCCAAGAGGGGGTCGGTCATCGCGCCCTCGCCGCGGAGCTTGGCATTCCCCAGGCCACGGCTCGTCAGTGGGCCCGCGCATATGCCGTGGGCGGTGCCGACGCCGTGCTCAACGCCGGTTCGCATCATCACACCTATTCGTACGAAGTTAAGCTCGCCGTGGTTAAGGACCGCTTGGAAAACGGCTTAACGGTTCGCGAAGCCATGATCAAGCACAAGATTCCCAGCGAGCCTTCGGTCAAGGCTTGGTGCCGCCAGTATCGCGAGAGCGGTGAATCCGCGCTGGTCGATAAGCCGCGCGGTCGCAAGCCGCGCGTTAAAAAGACGGAGTAACGAAAACGTGCGCCTATGGGGCGCATTTTTTCTATCGCGATGCCCCTCTAAGGGCTCTTTCGGATCGGATAAGGCTGCCGTGGAGTGGGGCGCGCCCTGCACTGCCGCGACGGGGCCCCATATTGCTCTAATACGGACAAGCTCCTTGCCCCGCACGTCCAAAGTCCCACAGTTGGCCGAAAGCCCGCCATCAGGTGCTCAAATTAGCGCTATAACGTAATGCATGTATAGCGTTTTGGCATGGGGGAGTGATGGTATGACGCTACTGTATTTCCTTACCCTGTTTCCGCTGGTACCGGCGCTGGGCATGCTGCTCGCGCACGGTGACCGCGCCCGCGATGCGGTGGGGCTCATAGGTTCCGGCATCATTATGGCGGTGACAGTTGTAGTCGCCGTCATGTTTTTTGGCACGGGTCCGCAGAGCTTCGAGGTTGCCCCCGGCACCTCGCATGTGCTCTCGATCATCAGTTCCGTTATCGACGTCATCCTGTGCGCTGTCATCCTGTACAACGCGTACAAATATAGGAACGCGCTCACCACGGTGCTCGGCATAGTCCAGCTGGTGGGCTCGCTCGCCTTTGCAGCCATGACGCTGCCCGCGGCCGAAGCCGTCACGGCAACGCCACTCTACCTGGACTACATGAGCGTGATCATGGTCCTCGCCGTCGGCATCGTTGGCAGTCTAATCTGCTTGTATGCCCTGGGCTACATGAAGGACTTCCAGGCCCATGACGAGCACGAGGCCGCGCTGCGCGGGCAGACCGCGCCCGACCGTCGCCCGCAGTTCCTGGCGCTCATGTTCCTGTTCCTCTCGGCCATGTTCGTCATCGTGACGAGCGACAACCTTGAGTGGCTGTTCTGCGGCTGGGAAATCACCACCGTGTGTTCGTTCCTTATGATTGGCTACACGCGTACGCCCGAGGCCATCAAGAACGCCTTTACCCAAATCATCCTCAACATGCTGGGCGGCATCGCGTTTTTGGCCGGACTTATGTATCTGCACGTTAACGGCATGCCGCTGACCATCTCGGGCATGATCGAGCTTTCCGGCACCGGAACCGCGCAGTCCGCGCTGCTGGTGATGCCGGTCATCCTGTTGTCGCTCGCCGCGCTCACCAAGGCCGCACAGATGCCGTTCCACACTTGGCTGTTGGGTGCCATGGTTGCACCCACTCCCACGAGCGCCCTGCTGCACTCGTCAACCATGGTCAAAGCCGGCGTGTTCCTGATGGTCAAGCTCAGCCCGCTCTATGCTATCTACCCCGTGACCGGCTTTATGGTCACGAGTGTGGGTGCCATCACGTTTTTGCTCGCTGCACTCATGGCCATCTCGCAGAGCAACGCCAAACGCGTGCTCGCGTACTCCACCATTTCCAACTTGGGCCTCATCAGTGCCTGCCTGGGCGTCGGCGCGCCCGAGGCCGTGTGGGCCGCTATCTTCCTGATCTTGTTCCATACAGTGGCCAAGTCGCTGCTGTTCCTGTGCGTGGGCACGGCCGAGCACCATATCGGCAGCCGCAATATCGAGGACATGGACGGTATGTTCAGCCGCATGCCGCACCTGACGCGCCTGATGATGCTGGGCATCATGGGCATGTTTGTGGCGCCGTTTGGCATGCTCGTGTCCAAGTGGGGTGCCCTGGTGGCGTTTGCGCAGACCGGCAACGTGCTCATGATCATGGTGCTGGCCTTTGGCTCGGCCGCGACGTTCTTCTTCTGGGGCAAGTGGCTTGCCAAGCTTTCGGGCGTCGACCCCACGGCTCAAAACGTTGAGGTCAATGTCCATAAGACCGAATGGATGGCCCTCAACACCATCGCCGCGCTGCTGATTCTGTGCTGCGTGGCGTTCCCGGTTATCTCGAGCGGTCTGGTGTCGCCTTACTTGGCCATGGTGTTTGGACGCGTGCCGTACGTTATTGGCAAGGACGCCATGTATCTGATGGTGGTTATCGTGGCGTTTATCGCCGTGGTGCTGCTGACTTCATTCCGCGTGAGCAACAAACCGCACGTAAACGTATATCTTTCGGGCGTGGGAACCGACAATTACCGTCATTTCCGCGGCTCGATGGGGCACGAGGTAAAGGCCGAAAAGCGCAATTGGTACTCGGAGGACGCCCTTGGCGAGAAGCGTATTGGCCCCGCGGGTAGCGTCGTGTGCTGCAGCATTATCTTGTTTGCGCTGCTGTGCTGCGCGTGGATTGGGCCCGAGAGACTTGCCATGAGCGCGCCCTCGGTGCTGCGCGGCAAGTATTTCGAAGGTTCGGGTGTCGTGGGCATCTTTATTGGTACCGTGGCGTTTGCCTTGATTGCGCCGTTTGTGGGCGGCCTGATCGACGGTCTTGACCGCAAGCTGTCCGCCCGCATGCAGGGCCGTGTGGGCCCGCGCCTGCTGCAACCCTTCTACGACGTTGCCAAGCTGCTGCGCAAGGCCCCTGCCAGCGTAAACACCATGGACGATACCTACATGGCATGCGCCCTCATCTTTACCGTGGTGGGCGGCGGCATCTTTGTGTCGGGTTCCAACACGCTGTTGTGCGCCTTTATGGTGACGCTCGCCGCGATCTTTGTGGTGCTGGCGTCCGCCTCGACGCAAAGCCCGTTTGCCCAGGTCGGCGCCGACCGCGAGTTGCTGCAGGTTATGAGTTACGAGCCCGCCGTTCTGCTGATGAGCGTGGGCCTGTACCTTGCCACCGACAGCTTCGATTCCATCGCCGTGACGGGGCAGTCGGCCCCCATCATCGTGTACAGCGCGCCCATTTTCCTCGCGCTGCTTGCGGTACTCACCATCAAGCTGCGTAAGTCGCCGTTCGATCTTTCGTACTCGCATCACGCGCATCAGGAGATTGTCCAGGGCGTCGCCACCGAGATGAGCGGTGGCACGCTGGCCAAGATGACCCTTATGCACTGGTGCGAGACCGTGCTGTTTTTGATGTGGGTGGGCATGTTCTTTGTTTGGGACAACCCGGTGAGCTGGGTCGTAGCCCTGGTCGTGATGGCCGCGACATACTTTGTCGAGGTGCTGATCGACAACACCTTCGCCCGTAGCACCTGGCGCAGCTGCTTTAAGCTCGGATGGGGCGTGGCGCTGGTGTTTGGCCTGCTCAACCTTATGCCCATCCTCGTCGACGTGTTTATTTAGGAGGCGGCATTCATGGATCATAAAATGTCGCGCTCGCCGTGGGTTATTCATTACGACGGCTCGAGCTGCAACGGATGCGATATCGAGGTGCTGGCCTCGCTCACCCCACTGTTTGATGCGGAGCGTTTTGGTGTGGTCAACACCGGCAACCCCAAGCATGCGGACATCTTTTTGGTGACGGGCTCGGTCAACGCTCAGAACCTGCCCGTCGTGCGCCAGATCTACAACCAGATGCTCGAGCCCAAGTGCGTGGTGGCGTGCGGCATTTGCGCGTGCTCGGGCGGCGTATTCCGCGATGCCTACAACGTGATCGGCGGCGTGGACCGCGCGATTCCCGTGGATGTGTATGCGCCCGGGTGCGCCATTCGTCCCGAGACCGTGATCGACGCCATTGTGGAGGCGTGCGGCATCCTGGACCAGAAGGAGGCCGTGATGCGCGCCGGCGGCGATCCACTTACTGTGGGCGGCGCCGCCACCTGGGACGGTGGCGTTGAGCTGGGCGAGGACGGGTTTGTGGCTGCGGGGGCCGGGACTGACGGTGCCGGTGACGCGCCTGCCGGGAAGCCTGCTGCGCCCGCCGCTGGCGACGCACCTGCTGAGACGCCCGCCGCTGCAAAGGAGGCCGAGTAATGCAAAAGGCTATCTATACCACCGTCGGGATCGACAAGCTCCTGTCGCATGTCCAGGCGCTCAAGGGCGTCGGCGCGCGCTTTGTGCAAATGCATGCCGAGCGCAACGTCGACGACGGCTCGTATCGCTTGGTCTATACGTTTATCAACGTCCGTGCTGCTCAGGAGCATATTGCGCAGGACGGCAGCTATGCGATCGAGAACCTGGTGGTCGAGGGCATCGACCAGTACCAGGAGATTCCGTCCATCAGCTCGTATTACCCCGCGGTGTTCCCGTTTGAAAATGAGGCCCACGACCTGTTTGGTCTTGCCATCACCGACATGCAGATCGACTTTAAGGGCTTTTTCTACCAGGTCTCGACTGCCGAACCCATGAGCGTCATCACGCCCGAGGTGAAGGCTGCGCGCGAGAAGGCCATGAAAGTCCGCGCGGCCGCCGAGGCCAAGGCGCGCAAGGCCGCGGCCGAGAAGGCCGCCGCGGCTGCGGCTGCTGCGGGGGAGGGTGCCGCGGGTGCCGGCGATGCTGCGGGCACTGCCGCTGCTCAGCCCGCTGCTGCTGCCGGCTCCGATGCCCAGCATGACGATGCCGCTGCGAAGGCCGCGCTCAAGGCCGCCGAGATGGAGGCAAAGCTCGCCGCCATGGATCCCGAGAAAGCGGCCAAGGTCCGTGCGGCGCTTGCCGCCAAGGCCGCCCGCGACAAGCAGAAAAAGGAGGCGTAAGGTCCATGGCTCATCGCTCCGTAATTCCGTTTGGCCCGCAGCACCCGGTGCTGCCCGAGCCGCTTCATCTGGACCTGGTGATCGAGGACGACCGCGTCATCGAGGCAATTCCGCAGATCGGCTTTGTGCACCGCGGACTCGAGAAGCTCACCGAAAAGCGCGACATGCACCAGTTTGGCTACATCGCCGAGCGCATCTGCGGCATCTGCGCCGTGGGCCACAGCTATGGCTATGCCAGCGCCTGCGAGCGTATGCTCGACATCGAGGTGCCCGGCCGCGTGCAGTATATCCGCACCATTCTGCATGAGCTTTCGCGTATTCACTCGCACCTGCTGTGGCTGGGCCTGCTCGCCGATGCCTTTGGCTTCGAGGCGTTGTTCTATCGTTCGTGGACGCTGCGCGAGCAGATTCTCAAGATCTTTGAGAGCACGTGCGGTGGTCGCGTGATTCTGTCGATCAACGAGATCGGCGGCCTTAAGCACGACATTGAGGACTCCGAGCTGGCCGGCATTGTCCAGACGCTCGACGCCATGCGCCCCGACTACGAGGCCCTGGTGCATACGTTTTTGGACGACGACAGCTGTGGCGAGCGTCTGCATGGCGTGGGCGTGATCAGCAAGAAAGACGCGCTGGAGCTTTCGATGGTCGGTCCGTTTGGGCGCGCCTCGGGCGTGGATTACGACGTGCGCATGTTTGGCGACGGCGCCTATGCGGATCTGGCCGCGTTTGAGCCCATCGTGGCGACCGACGGCGACTGCTATGCCCGCTGCCAGGTGCGTTGCGCCGAGGTCACGCAGGCCATGGATATCATCAAGGAGCTTGCCGGTAAGATTCCACACGACGGCATCGGCGGGCGCACCAAGCTTACGCCGGCCGACGGCGCGCGCGGCGAGGTTGTGATTGAACAGCCGCGCGGCGAGGCGTACTACTATGTACGCGGCAACGGCACCAAGAACCTGGACCGTTTCCGCGTGCGAACGCCGACGTCGCAAAACCTGGCGGGTCTGACACATGCGCTGCAGGGCGTGCTCCTTGCCAACGTGCCCATGATTATCCTGACCATCGACCCCTGCATTAGCTGCACGGAAAGGTAGGCGCGGCATGAGTTTGCTGACATTTGCCAAGACGGCCTTGGGCTCTATGGTCAAGCAGCCGGTTACGGTGTGCTATCCGCAGGAGGGGCTGACGGCACCAGAGCGCCTGCGCGGACATATCGTCAATGACATGGATGTGTGCATCTGCTGCGGCATGTGCGCGCGTCGCTGCCCGGCGGGCGCGCTTGCGGTCGATCGCAAAGGCGGCACCTGGTCGATTGATCCGTATGCCTGTGTGGTGTGCGGCGAGTGCATCGAAAGCTGCCCCAAGCACTGCCTGACTATGGACACCGCCCGTACTCCGGTTGCGGCGGATAAGACTCCCACGGTAGAAACCAAGCCGGAGTAGCGCTGGAATGGGGCTGGTATAGCGCTGGAATAGGGGCC
>URKC01000012.1:0-31108 GCA_900548295.1 uncultured Collinsella sp. | reverse complement strand
CTTATATAACGTATTAGATGAGTCGCGATGTGCCTCGCATTTCGTTCTGCTACGATTGCCACGTTGGCATCAATACAGGAGGGCTCATGCCGGGCTTGGGAACAATCATCAACGTTGCGCTTTTAGTTGCGGGCGGTCTTTTGGGATTAGCGGGCGGCCGCTTCATTACACCGCGCATCCAAGACACGCTCATGAAGGCGTCGGGGTTGTGCGTTCTGTTTATCGGCCTGGGCGGCACCATGCAAAAGATGCTCATCATCGATGGAAAGGCGCTAACGACCACCGGTACCACCATGCTCATCGTCTCATTTGCGCTCGGTTCGCTCATCGGCGAGGCCATCAACTTGGAGGCCGCCATCGAGAACCTTGGCGAATGGCTCAAGCGCAAGACTGGCAGTGAGGGCGATAACGAGTTCACCAACGCTTTTGTCTCGACTTCACTCACCGTGTGCATCGGCGCCATGGCCATTGTGGGATCGATCCAGGACGGCCTGCTCGGCGACTGGTCAACGCTTGCCCTCAAGGGCGCACTGGACTGCATCATCGTCTGCACCATGACGGCGTCCCTTGGCCGCGGCTGCATTTTCTCCGCCCTGCCCGTCGCCGTGTTCCAGGGGACGATCACGCTGTTTGCCGGCGCACTCTCCCCCATCATGACTACGGCAGCCCTCGACAGCCTTTCGCTCGTAGGCTCCATGCTCATCTTCTGCGTCGGCGTCAACCTCATCCGTCCTCAGACCTTCCGCACGGCCAACATGCTCCCTTCCGTCGTCATCGCCGTCATCTACGCCCTCCTGGTCTAAATCTATCTACACAGCGGTATCTCGAACATCTGTTTGATGCTGTGCTATGATATGAGGTCACCGACACCGTATAGGGAGAGGAGAGGGCGGTGGCCGACCAGGACGTCAAGATGCTCATCGAGCGCATTATGGCCGAGGCCCGGACCCATCAGTCCGCCCGCTTCTCAAACGAAGTCTACGCAGACGAGCCGATTCTCAAAACCGGCCGACAGATGCAGAATTTCCTCCCCGACCAGTACCGTAAAATGCGCGAGATATCGCGCTGGCAGGATGACCCCAAGGGCGGTGCGGGCCGCTGGCTTTCGGAAGCCGAGCTTTTTTACCGCCAGGGCCTGCTGATGGCCGACTTTGAGGACGACTGTCCCTACAACGGCACCTTTAAGTCGTACTTTCCCACCTACAATGCCATGAGCGATCGACAGTTGCGCGGCTACTTTACCTGGCGTGCCCAAGTGCGCCGCGGAACCGTCGAGGAAACGTCTACATCCTTTGCCTTTCTGTATCTCTATGAGCTGATTTGCGGCATTGGCGTAGATAATCCGCTCGAAGGTTTTAACAAGATCAAGGCCTTTTGGGATGCCTACCGCGCCTTTGAGCCCGGCATCGACCGGTTTGCGCGCGTGTGGCTGCAGGATTACGCCGTGTTCCACGCGCTCGACCCCAAGCTGCTTCGTGACTCTAAAACCGTCATGTTCGATAATGCCCTTATCGAGCTGCGGCACGCGGCACGAGACCTTGTGCCAGCGCCGGCACCGTCCGGCCAGACCCCTAAGCGTCGCAAAACCTCCGAGCCCACGCTCCCCCTTCCGCCCGATGAGGTGCGCGAGGAGCGACTCATGGCCGCCATCAACGCCCTCTCCACGTACAACCTAAGTAACTCGCGGCTCGACCGCAGCCACCACCGCGATCTGCGCCACGTGGCGTGCGCCGTGTATGTCCGTATGGCGCGCTACTATGACACGCACCGAAAGACCGGCATCGTGGCGAGCTTATTTGGGGAGGAGACGGCCATGCCCTACACCATGTTTGCCTCGGCCGTATTCTTTGCGCCCGAGCGCCACGAGGACTGTGAATACCGCCTGGATCCTATCCATATCTACCGTTGCCAAAACGGCTTTTGGGAATGCATGCGTATCCACGGTAGTAGGCAAAAGAGCAGCAAGCTCGGTGAAATGATGCGCGCCTGCGACCAACGCCTGCGCCTGGCGTTGGACCCCGCTCATCCCCTTAAGGAAGAAAAGGTCCCCAAATATCTGGCCAAGACTATCGATGACGAGATTGTGGCATGGCTTTCGTGGGACGCCGCACACCAGCCCGTCAAGATCGATATCGATCTGAGTCAGCTGGGGCACATTCGGAACGCCGCCGCACAAACGCGCGAAGCGCTTTTGATCGATGAGGAACGCGAGGACGGCACGCTTGCGGATGCCGAGGCAGCGGACTCAGGGCAACCGGAAGCCGAGCCCGTAGCCGACGCGACGGTCGAGGCGGTCGCGGCGGCTGCAGGGCAGGACGAGTCCGACGAGCCGACCATATCCACCGAACAGTTTGGTGTCGTGGCACCGCTTCTCGCGCCGACGCCCGCGTTCGCAGCTGCTACGCCCGCTGACGCCACAAACGAACTCGCGCCCGCCGCAGACGCCTATCTCCGCGCGCTGCTCGAGCACAACGCAGTACAGGCGGAATCGGCGGTAGTGCAATCGGAGCAGAGCGAGGACATGCTCGTCGATACCATCAACGAGGCGCTCTTTGACCTGGTGGGCGACACCGTAATTGAATTTAGCGCAGCAGGGCCGCAGATTATCGAGGACTACGAAGCAGACGTGAGAGGATACCTAGACCATGAGTGATACCGCATCCGCAGCACCTCGCGTGCCCAAGCGCGTCGCTGCCGTCATTCTCAACTCGCTCAAGGGCGGCGTGGTCCCGCGCATCGGCCTTCCTTACATCACCGTAGGGCGCGAGGTCGAGATCCGCGCCCTGCTCACCGATCTGAGTCTCATCGCCGACGGTGGCGCGAGCTTCCGCTTTTTAGTCGGTCGTTACGGTGCCGGCAAGAGCTTTTTGCTCCAGACCATCCGCACGCACGCCATGGGCGAGGGATTCGTCGTCGCTGATGCCGACCTGTCGCCCGAGCGCCGCCTGCAGGGCGGTCAGGGACAGGGCCTTGCCACCTACCGCGAGCTCATCCGCAATATATCGACCAAGACGCGCCCCGAGGGCGGTGCGCTCAACCTGATCCTGGATCGCTGGGTCGCCTCGTGTGCCGACGTCGACGAGTCGGTCGTCAATGCCCAACTGGCCCCGCTCGAGGAGATGGTCCACGGCTTCGACTTCACCCGCATGCTCCGCCGCTACCGCGCGGCCGTATCCGAGGGCGACGAAGAAGCTATGAGCCGCGTGACCAAATGGATCCGCGGCGAATACCGCACCAAGAGCGAGGCTCGCGCCGAACTGGGGTCCTCAACCATCATCAGCGACGATGACTGGTACGACTACGTCAAACTCATTGCGCGCTTTTTGGTCTGCAGCGGCTACAAGGGCATGCTGGTGCTCATCGACGAGCTCGTGAATCTGTATAAGATTCCCAACGCCATCACACGCCAATACAACTACGAGAAGATCCTGACCATGTACAACGACACGCTCCAGGGCAAAGCGCAGTACCTGGGCATGATCATGGGCGGCACGCCAACCTCCATCGAAGACCGCCGCCGTGGCGTGTTCTCCTACGAGGCCCTGCGCAGCCGACTCGCTCAGGGCCGCTTTGCGCGCGAAGACCTTAAGGACATGCTCGCGCCCATCATCCGCCTGCAGCCACTCACCTACGAGGAGCTACTGGTGCTCATCGAAAAACTCATGCAGATCCATGCCGGCTACTTTGGCTGGACGCCCACGCTTGCCGAGAACGACTTGGTAGACTTCCTCAAGATCGAGTTCGGTCGTGTGGGAGCAGACACGCATCTGACGCCGCGTGAGGTCATCCGTGACTTTATCGAGCTGCTCGATATCCTGTGTCAGAATCCCGATGCAAACGTGGCTGAGTTGCTGCAAAGCGTCGGCGGCGTCACACTGGCGCCGCCAGCTGCAACAGGCGACACCGGCACCGCAGACGGCAACCGCAACTTCGCCGAATTCACCATCTAACCTGCCAAAAAGGGACAGGTTTATTTTGGCAGGTTTTATCTGGGCAAACGTTGAGGCAGCAATGCAGTAAACCGTTGTCCGCCGCGTTGAGAGGTTCTTATTTGAGAGGAGGCCCCGTGAACGCCTTTGACCGATATGCCCCGTTTATCCAAGACTTCATCTACTCCCACGATTGGGAGAGCTTGCGCTCTATCCAGGTTGCGGCGGCAGACGCCATCTTTAACACGCAAGACAATGTGCTCCTGCCGGCATCCACGGCTTCCGGCAAAACAGAGGCGGCCTTCTTTCCCATCCTGACCGAGTTTTGGGAGAACCCGCCCGCAAGCGTGGGCGCCCTCTACATTGGCCCCCTCAAGGCACTCATCAATGATCAGTTCGTCCGCCTCAACGACCTGTGCGAAGAGGCAGATATCCCCGTCTGGCACTGGCATGGCGACGTCTCGCAGTCGCACAAGGCAAAGCTCATTAAAAAGCCGAGCGGCATCTTGCAGATTACGCCCGAATCGCTCGAGGCGCTCTTAATCCATAAGCACATGGCGATCCCGCGCATGTTTTGCGACCTGCGCTACGTGGTCATCGATGAGGTCCACTCGCTCATGCGCGGCGACCGTGGCGGGCAAACACTCTGCCTTATCGAGCGACTCTCGCGCATGGCCGGCGTGCAGCCTCGCCGCATTGGCCTTTCGGCCACCATCGGCGACCCCGAGCGCACGGGCGCTTTTCTCTCACAGGGAACGGGGCGCGACTGCGTTATCCCCCGCTTTGAGGAACCGCGCCGCATGTGGCGCATCTCCATGGAGCACTTCTACAACTCTGGCCCCCAGGCACAGCAGCGGGGATTCGAGAGCACGGGTCCTCAAGAGGCCGAAGTGCTTGCGTGCGAGCGTATCGAGGCGGCGGCATCCGCGGCACTGCCCGCCGGCGTCCAAGACATGCGTCACAGCGGACAGCTCACACAAGAGGAGCGCCGTCAACGTCGCGAGCAGGCGCGGGGCAAGGCCGCTCCCAAAGACCGTCGCACTTCCTCGGCCCCCGAGGGCGAAGTCGACATCCCACGAGCAACCGAGCAGGCGCTTCTCAACCCCACCGACACGGCACCCGACAACGCCGACCCCGGTATGGGCTATATCTTTGAGCATACGCGCGGGCGCAAGTGCCTGGTCTTTGCCAACTCGCGCGAGGAGGCAGAGGCCGTGTGCTCCATGCTGCGCAGCTACTGCGAAAGTCGACACGAGCCCGACCGCTTCCTTATCCACCACGGCAACCTTTCGGCATCGCTGCGCGAGACGGCCGAGGAGCTCATGCGCGACGAGGAGCAGGCGCAGACAACCGTCACCACCTCCACGCTGGAGCTCGGTATCGATATCGGCCGCCTGGAGCGCGCCTTCCAGATTGACGCGCCGTTTACCGTCAGCTCCTTTTTGCAGCGCATGGGGCGCACAGGCCGTCGCGACCTTCCGCCCGAGATGTGGTTTGTCATGCGCGAGGAAGAACCCGAGCCGCGCACGATGATGCCCGAGACCATTCCGTGGAAGCTCCTGCAAGGCATCGCGCTTGTACAACTCTATCGCGAGGAAAAGTGGGTCGAACCGCCCGAGCTCGATCGACTCCCCTACAGTCTGCTCTATCACCAGACCATGTCGACCCTCGCCAGCACCGGAGAGCTCACGCCGGCCGAACTTGCCCAGCGCGTGCTCACACTGAGCTATTTCCATCGCATCTCGGCCGATGACTATCGCGTGCTGCTGCGTCACCTCATTAAGATCGACCATATCCAGGTCACCGAAGGCGGCGGGCTCATCGTGGGTCTCGCGGGCGAGCGCATCATCAACAACTTTAAGTTCTACGCCGTGTTCCAGGAAAACGAGGAGTTCACTGTTCGCAGCGAGTCGGCCGAGTTGGGCACGATCGTCAATCCCCCACCGCCCGGTGAGCGCATCGCCATCGCAGGCCATTGCTGGATTGTCGAGGAAGTGGACTGGAAGCGTCATACCGTCTTTGCCACGCAGGTCAAGGGCCGTGTGCCGGCCTACTTTGGCGACTGCCCCGGTGACATCAATACACACGTACTCGAACGCATGCGCAAGGCGCTCAACGAGCATGCGGCATATCCGTATCTCATGGGCAACGCACGGGCACGTCTTGCACAGGCTCGTCATACCGCCGAGATTTCGGGTGCGGGAACTAAGCCGCTCATCAACCTGGGTGGCGACACCTGGGTGCTCTTCCCCTGGTTGGGCAGCTACGCCTTCCTAGCACTTGAGCGCATGCTTAAAATCAAATGCGCTGCTGAGTTAGGCCTTCGCGGACTCGACCCGTCACGCCCGTACTTTATGCAGTTTAAGATGAAGGCCGACGAGGAGACGTTCTTTGAAGTGCTCGCCGCCGAGGCCGAGAAGGACTTCGATCCCATCGAGCTCGTCTATCCCGGCGAGGTGCCTTACTTTGATCGTTACGATGAGTTCGTTCCCGAAGAGCTCGTGCGCAAGGGCTTTGCCGAAGGCGTGCTCGACATCGAGGGTATGAAGCAGCGCGCCTTCAGCTGGCGTGACCACGCCTAAGACCAGTCTTTTTGGGACGGGGAGACCTATTTGTCGTGAAGGACGGTGCCGAGGAAGTCGGTGTCGAAGGGCACGGCTTCGGCAAAGGCGTAGTCGCCGTCGCTGGCGATGAGCAGGTAGTTTTCCTCGCCGCCGAACTTCGCATCGCCACATGGGACCACCCAGGCGTGGATGAACACCTCGAGCGCCGTAGCAGCGCAATCACGCAGGAACGTCACATCGCCTCCCTCGTTTGCGCTCACGATATTGGCAACGTAGATGCCGCCGGCATTCAGGCTGCCCCGCACCAGGCGCAGCGCCTCAACGGTCGCCAGCTCGCGCACGGGCTCGGCACCGCCAAAGCAATCGCTCACGATCACGTCGTAGCGACGATGCCCCACGCTCGTCACGCCCAGGTACGAACGCGCCTCGGCAGTAATCACCCGCAGGCGATCGCCCACCGTGCGCTCCAGCTCGTCAAGGTAGAACCAGCGACGTGCCAGACGCGTAATCTCTGCGTCATACTCGATGACGTCCATGCGCAAACCCTCGTGCGACAACAGTGCAAACTTGGGATAGGCAAACCCGCCGCCGCCCAGCATGAGCAAACGGTCGATACCATGCCCGTAAGCATCACGCATTACGCCCTCGGCCTCAAACACATCGTCAAATGCACGATAGTACGCAAAAACCGGCTCCGCCCAACGATCGCCAACATAGCTCGCGCTTTGGTAGACGCCGCCCTGCACGAGCACGCGGACCTCGTCACCGCTCTTAACGTGCATGCGCTTCACGCGCGCCAACCCGTTGCGGGTTCGCGCGACCTGCAGGCAGGCAGCGCGAACAGCAACGGCAGCCGCACCCAGCGCCGCAGCTCCCAGGGCAACGCCGGCAACAACGCCAGCGGAAACACTCGGCTTGTTCATCTAGAGCTCCTTTTGCAGATAGAGACCATGGTCGCAAAAACCCAGGTGACGATAGTACTCGCGCGTACCGATCGCGCTGATCACGTTGATGTGCGTATACCCCGCATCCCGAGCAATCTGGCACGCGCGCTCCACGAGCAGACGCCCCAGACCGTGATGCTGAGCCGCCTGGCCCTGATCGCCCACACGTGCCGCCATACCATAAACGTGCACCTCGCGAATCATCGCCTCCTCCGGCCCCGTCGGCAGCTCGTCCGCGTGCGCGGCAACAAACGAACGGTCGGGCAGCGACAGGCGCAAAAAGCCGGCGATCTTGCCTTCGGGCGTCACCCACTGCAAAAAGCGTTCACGCGTCACCGGCGTCTCGTAAGCGACCTCATCAAAAGACAGTTCATCCAGGTCGGCACCCGCCGTGCTGATCTCGCGATAGCGAATCTCACGCACCGTCGCACCGTCACCCCGAGCAGCCAGGCGGTTCTCAACGAGCTGACGCAGGTTGGGCTTCTTGTTGCCCACCATGATGTCGTCGGAACTAAAGTCGCGAATCATGCGGCTAATGCGGCAGAACGCCGGCGTCACCACGATGTCGTCGGCCAATACATCGAGCAGCTCTTCCTCGGTATAGGGGCGCCACTCGCCACGCTCATAGCAGCCCACCAGACGCGAACCCTCGATGAGCGCACACGGGTAGACCTTGACCTCGTCGGGCATAAAGGCCCCCTCGGTCATAAAGCGCTCGTAGTCGCGCTTGTCCCCCTCGGGCGTGGCGCCCAGCAAGTTGAGCATAAAGTGCGCGTGAATCTTAAAGCCAAACAGGCGCGCGAGCGAAAACGCCCGCTCGATCTGCGCCACCGAAATGCGGCGCTCGTTGATATCGAGCAGATGCTGGTCGAGACTCTGGATGCCCATCTGAATCTTGGTGCAGCCCAGGCGACGAATGAGCGTGAGCGCCTGCGGTGTCACAGCGTCGGGACGCGTCTCGATAACGAGCCCCACCACGCGATGCTTCGCCGTCTCGTTGATGCGCTGCTGATGCTCAAGCTCCTCCATCGTTGCCGTCTGCCACTCGGCGACCCCGCCCCAGGGCGTGCCGGAGCCGTATAGTCGACGCACCGCGCGATTATAACCACCCACGGCGGCATCCACGCGCCCTTGCTCGTCGGCAACGCCGGCAGCAAGCTCTGCCTCATCGGTCGCAATGCCGGCAGCCCTATAACGCTCGCGACGCTCCACCACTACCGGCGGCAGGGCATCGGCGGGAGCGTCATCGAGCAGGTGCCCCGCCTCGGCACGACTGATGCCCGGACGCGCCAACATGGGGCTGGCCGCCACGCCGGCCACGGCATCGTCATTGAGCGCACGGAAAAGTTCCGACATAAACCATGCCTGATACCCTTGCGGATAGTCGCTCCAGGTACCGCCGAGTACGATGAGCTCAATCTTGTCGGTCGCATGACCCATCTGCGAAAGTGCCGTCAAACGGGCACTCACCTGCAGATATGGATCAAAGCAGTTTTGCTCTGCACGGGCGCACGCCGGCTCGGCGTGCAGATAGCTTTTAGGCATGCGCAGATCGTTGGGGCAAAACAGGCAATCGCCCGAACATGGCCAGGGCTTGGTGATGACGGTAATGGTCGCCACGCCCGAAGCCGTGCGACGCGGCTTCATGCGCAGCACCTGCAGCAGTCGACGTTCCAGCTCGGCATCGACATTCCACCCAGCCCAACGAGCCGGTTCCTCGCGCTTCACCCGCTGGTAAAACGGCAGCAGGCGGCGCTTTGCCAAGTCGCGCTTATCGGCACCCTCACGGCGTGCCTCGGCATGTATCAGTTTGACGAGCGCCTTGTCGTCCACGGTCTCGCCGCGACGCAGAGCCTCGAGTATGTTCAAAATAATCTGTTCCATGCCCCCATTGTAAAGGCAAAGGCGCCGGAGCCCGTCACGGCCCCGACGCCTCCATCAAAGAGCATGCCTATATGCACCGATCTCCGAAAACCGCATGTCACACCGATTCGAACGACATGTCGCCCGAACCGACCTTAAAGCGATACGTGGCAGACTTATCACCGTTGTCGAATTCATGATTCAAAGTGGTCTCGCCATCGTAGCCAAGCGGAAGGAAATCACTCTCGAAGTCACCGCTGCCCACGGTGAGGCGCGCCTTAAAGCCCGTAGAGTTCGGAACCGTTATCTCCACATCGCCCGAGCCCACGCTTACATCCATCGACTTCGCGGGGGCCTGGTAGAGCTCGAACGTCACATCGCCCGAACCGACCTCGGCATTCAGGGTGTCGGTCACGGTACCCGCAAACTCAACGTCTCCCGAGTCCAACGTCAAATCGAAGTCGTGGCACGCAATGTCCGTGATCGTCAGGTCTCCCGACCCCACATTCGCCGAAATGTCCATCATGTTATCGGCAAGCTCGCGCGGCAGCTCGATGGTGACCGTACGATCGATGGCTCGCTCGTCATCGCAGTCGGACTGGCCAATCTTGAGCGTAGAGCCCTCAACCTCGGCCAGATGCCGAGTGGCGCCATAGAAAGCAGATACCCCCTTTGCAACACGACCACTCTCGATGACACGTACCGGCCCGTCGGAAACGCACTTGATCTCGACCTTCCCCGATGTCACATCCAGGTCAAGGGACTGGAATGAGCCGGCATCAAAGGTCACGCTCGAAAGCTGCTGAGGCTGAGCGGAATAGTTACTGCCATCCAAGCGATTATCCTCGTCGTCCACATCGTCCATATCAGACAAGTCGGATGTAAGATCGCTAAGGTCCCACGGTCCATCAAAATGAATCAATATCCGCGAAGCGCCAAAGACAAGCCCAATAATGAGCACAAACGCCCCGACGCCGACACCCAGGCGCACCTTAGACTCACGCGAGAGCTTCATCATTCATCACCCTCTTTGACACTCGGCTCAGCGGTAGTCGCGGTAGCCACGTCAGTATCAACCGCAGCGGAAACATCCTGAGCCTTAGCCGCCTCCGGCGCCGGACCAACCTGAATATCCCCGCGCGCCCAATCACCATCGAGTGCACGCGCCACCCAGTGATAGATGGGAATCGTAAAGAAGATCAGCGCGGCAAAGGGGCCGGCACCAAACGGGAACATCAGCAAAAAGAACAGCAGCCAACACACAGCCCAATACGGGAACGACTGGAACGGGCCCTTCACCGGAGTCGAGCCAACCGCACCGCCACTCGTCGCCTGCGCCGTAGCGGCATTGGCGGCCTGTGCACTCCAGCTTGCCGCTTGCGCCGCCTTGGCCGCAGCATCACTCGCCTGCGTTGCCGCCTCGGTAGCGCGTGCCGCCGCCTCGTGGGTACGGGCACGCTCCGCCGCCTCGGCCTCGCGCTGACGGGCGCGGTCCTCGTTCTCAAACTCGATATCGTCCTCGATCTCATCGCTCGGATTGAGCAGCTCATCCAGACTCACACCATAGAGTTTTGCGAGCGAAATCAGGTTCTCGGTATCGGGCGAGCTCTCCGCGCGCTCCCATTTACTGACCGCTTGGCGTGACAGTCCCAGCTTTCGCGCCAATCCTTCTTGGCTAAAGCCTTTGCTGCGGCGAAGGTCGGCGAGCCGCTGAGCAGTTTCTACATTCATGGTTCCTCCTATGCTTTTGCCAGCCGTGCCGCCGGACCGTTTTTGTTCTTAAGGCGCCTTGCACAGTTAAAAATCTATCCGCCACCGCCAAAATCATGCCACCTATTCTAGTGAGATTTTTGACAACCGGCGGTTGCGGGCACATATGAGCTGCGGAAATGTGTCCAAACAAAGCAATGACCCACAGCTCGGTTGTCCCCGTTGCGGCGTTAACGGTAGTATGGTCGTACCGTTTATTCCGCACCGCCATCGGAGGGAGTTCCGCGCCGTGAACCGCGATTTCGCATCATCGCTCATCCAGCTCAACAATACGTTCTATCGCGAGCACTCCGCTTCCTTTTCCGATACGCGCCAAGCCCCGTGGCCCGGCTGGGTGCGCACCATGGACATCGCGCTCGAGCAGCTCGATGTGGCCACGATCGAGCATCCCGTCCGCGTCTTCGACCTTGCCTGCGGCAATATGCGATTCGAGAACTTTGCCGCCGGCGGGGCACTTGCCGCCAAGGGCGTCGACGGCGCAAACCCCTCGGCAGATGCCAGCTGCCCGTTTGAGTTCTATGGTGTCGACTCGTGCCAAGATTTGGCCATCGATGCACATGGCCACGCCCTGCGCATTCCCAACCTGCACTTCCAGGAACTCGACGTGCTCGACGCCCTCATGAAGCTCAATCCCGCCGAGACGCCCGATGTGCTTTTCGATGCCCCGCTCGCCGATATCTCGGTCTGCTTTGGCTTTATGCACCACGTGCCGTCGTGCGAGTACCGCGTACGCGTGCTCGACGCCCTGGTGCGCCAGACGCGCCCGGGCGGCATCATCGCCATCAGCTTTTGGGAGTTTATGAACGACGAGCGCATGGCGCGCAAGGCCGTTCGAGCCGAAGCCCGCGCCGAGCTCACCCCGCCGTTTGAGGGCTACGATTCCGCGCAGTTTGAAGCCGGCGACCACCTCATTGGCTGGCAAAACGACCGCCACGCCTACCGCTATTGTCATCACTTTGACGATCAACAGATCACCGACCTGGTGCGCGGCGTCCGAACGTTCTACAAGAGCGGCGAGGTCCCCGTGCGCGAGCTTGAGCGTTTCCATGCCGACGGTCGTAGCGGCGAGCTCAACCGCTATGTGATTCTCAAGCGCCTGTAGGCACCGACGACTCGCCGCCGAGCCACACCGCAACTTTCGGGCAAATCGCCCCCTTCTAACCCATCACCGGAACGTGCAGCCACGCGTTCCATACGTATGACTAAGGAGCCTCATGGGAGCCGTCCACGTTCGCACGCCTAAGAACTTTGTGCTCGAGGAGCGCCTGGAGCGCTACGCCGATGCGATTGAGACGAACCCCGAGGCCTATGCCGGAAATTGGCGCGAGGCTTGCGCGCCAGTTAGCAGCAAGCCCTTCGAACGCCTTCACCTGGATCTTGGCTGTGGCAAGGGAACGTACCTTGTAGAGCGCGCGGCCCACGAGCCAAACACCCTCTTTATCGGTATGGACCAGGAGCCCATCTGCATCGCCTATGCCGCGCAGAAAATCTGCGAGCAGGAGCTGTCCAACGCACTCGTCCTGCCCCGAGGCGCCGCATCGCTGCCGCAGCTGTTTGCCGCAGGCGAGCTCGATGCCATTACCATTAACTTTCCCACGCCGCAGCCCAAGGCCAAGTACGCCAAAAAACGACTCGTCCATGTCGACCATCTGATGCTCTACCGCCCGCTCTTTTCAGCCGGCGCCACCGTCACACTGCGAACCGACAGTAAGCCATTGCGCGACTACGCCCTGGGGCAGTTTGCCGCGGCCGGCTACGACACGCTTTGGGTAAGCGACGACGTCCGCCGCGACCATCCCGAGCATCCCGAGACCGAGTACGAATGCCGCACGCGCGAGATGGGTGCCGTCGTCTATGGCATTTGCGCCACACCCGGCGCGCAGCCCAGCAATGAACAGCTCGCGGCGGGCCGCGCGCAGGAGCAAAGCCTTGCCTGCTACCTGCCCGAAAACCTCGATGAGCTCACCTATGTACCTCTGGGCATGGAAGAGGCCGTCGAGAACTTTAGAAACCGCGCCCGCAAAGGCAAGAAGCGCCTGCCGCAAGAGTCCTAGGGGCTTCTGATGGTCGCGGCGTCGGCAAACAAGCGCAAATTGGCGCCAGCGAACGGCCCTCAAACCTAAGTGAGTAGACTTTTTTGCAATAGCCAGGCACAGCCCGCATAGCGAAACATAAAACCGCAGGTAGAACCCTTGCGCAAAAGTCATGTGCTCGCAATATCGCAAAAAGTCTACTCACTTGGCTAGCGACTACACTAAACGGCTGGGCAGAACGCCCATTTCCTGCATTTTCTTGCCTGCGAACGCATCGATGCGACGCTACGCCATAATAGTTGGCGGACAATCGCGAGAGAAAGCAAACACATGGCACAGACCACGACAGATATCGCCGCCAGCACCGTCCCCGGTGCCGGAGCCGCCAGTTCATTCTCGGGCGGCACGGGAACCGAAGCCGAATTCGGCTCACTCGGTGCGCTCTCCCCCACCTGGTGGGAGCCCGAGGACGGCAGCGAGCCCGAACCGTGGCTCACGCCCGACCAGGCCTTCGAGCGCTTCTTTGAATGGACGAGCGATCGCGGTATTGAGCTGTGGGACCACCAGGAAGAGGCCCTCATGGATCTAGCCGCCGGCGATCACGTCATTCTGGGCACGCCGACCGGATCGGGCAAGTCGCTTGTCGCGCTGGGCATGCTCTTTATGGGCATGGCACAGGGCAAACGCTGCTATTACACGGCCCCCATCAAGGCTCTGGTCAGCGAGAAGTTTTTCGACCTTGTGCAGGTGCTCGGCCGCGATAACGTCGGTATGATCACCGGCGACACGCATATCAACACCAAGGCGCCCGTCATCTGCTGTACGGCAGAAATCCTCGCCAACGACGCACTACGCGAGGGCGAAGATGCCGATGTTGGCTGCGTCGCCATGGACGAGTTCCACTACTTTGCCGACCCCGATCGCGGTTGGGCCTGGCAGGTGCCGCTGCTCACCCTGCCTCACACGCAATTCATGCTCATGAGCGCCACGCTCGGCGATGTCACTGCCATCGCCGCCTCACTCGAGGAGCACACCGGCGCTGCTTGCGACTTGGTCGTCGACGCCCCGCGTCCTGTTCCGCTGAGTTACGACTATGTGACGACCTCCCTCGAGGGCACGGTCGAGCTCGCCATGCGCCGCGACGAGGCCCCACTCTATATCGTGCACTTTAGCCAGGATGCCGCACTTGCGACGGCACAGTCGCTCGCCAATTTTGGCATTGCCAACAAGGAGCAGCGCGAGGCCATCAAGGAGGCGGCCAAGGGCACGAGCTTCTCGACGGCCTTCGGCAAAATCCTCAAGCGCTTGCTCGGATGCGGCGTCGGCGTGCACCATGCTGGCATGTTGCCGCGCTACCGCCTGCTGGTCGAGCGCTTGGCGCAGCAGGGCCTGCTACCCGTCATCTGCGGCACCGATACGCTCGGCGTCGGTATCAACGTGCCCATCCACACCGTGGTGCTCACCGCGCTCACCAAGTTCGATGGCTATAAGATGCGTCGTCTGCGCGCCCGCGAGTTCCATCAGATTGCCGGTCGTGCCGGCCGCTCGGGCTTCGATACCGAGGGCATGGTCATCGCCGAGGCACCCGAGCACGAGATCGAGAATGCCAAGCTTATGGCCAAGGCGGGCGACGACCCCAAAAAGCTCCGCAAGATTAAAAAAAAGAAGGCCCCCGAGGGCTTTGTCACCTGGAACAAGCAGACGTTCGAGCGCCTGATCGAGACGCAGCCCGAGACACTCAAGCCGCGCCTGCGCATCACGCACTCCATGGTGATTAGCGTGGTCGAGCAGGGTGGCGATGCCCGAGCCCGCGTACACGACCTCATCGAGACGAGCCTGCAGACCCCCGAGGAAAAGGCTAAGCTCGAGGTTCGTGCCGACGAGATCTTCGCCACGCTCATCGATTCCGGCGTCGTCGTTCGCACCGAGGTGCCGCCCGCGCCTGACGCTCCGGCTGACGCCGCACCAGACATCGACTATGCGCTGACGGTCGATCTGCCCGAGGACTTTGCGCTCGACCAGCCGCTCTCGCCGTTTTTGCTTGCCGCGTTGGAGCTGCTCGATCCCGAGAGCGAGACCTATACCATGGACCTGATCTCGATGGTCGAGGCAACGCTCGAGGATCCCAAGCAGGTGCTGCGCGCTCAGGAGCGCGCAGCGCGCGACCGCGCGATGGCCGAAATGAAGGCTGACGGCGTCGAATATGAGGAACGCCTGGAGCGCATCCAGGATGTCACCTACGAAAAACCGCTCGAGGACTTGCTCGACGCCGCCTTCGACAAGTACTGCCAGGAAGTGCCCTGGGCAAACGACTACCAGCTCTCTCCCAAAAGCGTCCTGCGCGATATGCTGGAAAGCGCGAGCGATTTTAAGGGTTACATTCAAAAGCTCGGCATCGCCCGTTCCGAGGGCATTTTGCTGCGTTACCTGGCAGAGGCCTACCGTTCGCTCGACCGCACCGTGCCCATCGAGAAGCGCGACGAGCGTCTGCGCGACATTATCTCGTGGCTCGGCTTTGTGGTGCGCTCGGTGGACTCGAGCCTGGTGGACGAGTGGGAGAACGCCGGCAACCCGGCAGCCCTCGATGCTGCGCCGCCGCAGGGCATCGACGAGGTCGTGGCGGACCGCCGCGGCTGCACGCTGTTGGTGCGCAACGCGCTCTTCCGCCGCGTGACCCTTGCCGCCCGCGAGCACGTTCGCGACCTGGGCGAGCTCGACGACGACTGGGGCATGAGCGAGATCCGCTGGCAAAAAGCACTCGACGCTTACCACGAGCAGCACGAGGAAATCCTCACCGACGGAGATGCCCGCAGCGCCGCGATGTTTTCCATCGACGAGTCCGACGAGAAGACCGCGCACGTATGGCACGTGCACCAGATCTTTGCTGACGAGGATGGCGACCACGATTTTGGCATCATGGGCGATGTCGATCTGGACGCCACGCAAGACGGCGGCGAGGTAATCTTCAAGAACTACCGTGTCGGCTTTATCGAGGACCTGCTCGAGGACTAGCCGGGCGCAATGGGACGAAACAAAGCGGGGTCGCTGGCAACATCGCCAGCGGCCCCGCTTTTTGCGCGATACGCTATCCCCTACTCGGCATCCTCGACCTCATACGAATCCGCCTCGGCTGGCTCATCGTTCGTCTCTGTCGCGGCCCCGCGCGCCTCGTCAAACGCTGCTTTCATGGTCTTGTTGCCCCACGTGAGCTTGCGAATGGTAAGATCGTCGGCTTTCTTGTTGGCAAGGCGCAGATTGTTCTCGGAGGACAGCAACGCCTCCTTGGTTTTCTGCAGATGGCTAATCGTCTTGTCGATCTCATCGATTGCCGTTTGGAACTTGCGGCTCGCGATCTCGTAGTTGCGGCCGAAATCGTTCTTGAACTTCTCCATCTTGGCTTCGAAGTTCGTGACATCGATATTCTGCTGCTTGTACTCCGCCAGCTCCTGCTTATAGCGAAGCGAACCCATGGCGGCATTGCGTAGCAGCGTAATGATGGGAATGAAGAACTGCGGGCGGATCACATACATCTTCTCGTAGCGATAGCTCACGTCCACGATTCCCGCGTTGTAAAGCTCGCTCTCGGGCTCGAGCAGCGTGCAGAGCACCGCGTACTCACAGCCTTTCTGGCGACGATCGTGATCGAGTTTCTTAAAGAAGTCCTCGTTTTTATGCTTGGTCGCGGTCTCGTCGTTCTCGTTTTTCATCTCGAACATAATCGAAATGACCTCGTTGCCGCTCGCGTCGCGCTCACGGAAAATGAAGTCTCCCTTGGTGCCCTCGGATGCATCGTTATCTTTCTCGAAGTACGCATTGGGAAACGCCGTCATGCGTAGGCGGTTAAACTCGGTCTCGCAGTGCTGCTCGAGCGACTCGCCCACCATCTTGGTGGACAGGCGAACCTTCATGTCCTTAAGGCGCTCGATCTCTTCATCCTTGTAACGAATCAGGTCATCTCTCGCGCGCTTGGCCTGCGCAAGCTCGAGCTCGTGTGCTGCTCTGGCCTGTTCCTCGCGCGAATCGCGCACCGCCAGCTCGCTCGTGAGCTTTGCGCGGGCCTCATCGCGCTCTCGCTCCGCCGCGGCGACCGCCTCCGATAGGTTCATTTTTGCCATCAGTTCCTGCTCGCGCAGCTGGGCGCGCAGGCCCTCGGCCTCCTGCTCAGACTGAGCCTTTGCGGCGGAAAACTTCTCCTGCACCTTCGCGCGGTAGTCTGTGAGTGTGCGTTCGGCCTCGCTGCGAGCGACATCGAGCTCACGCTGAGACTCGGCCGCGGCAGCGGCAAGCGCCATCTCCTGGGCCTTGTCCGCCGCGGCGATCCTGGCCTGCAGCTCGGCAATCTGAGCGTCGCGCGCGGACAGGTCGTTTTGAGCAGCATTGCGTGCCGCCGCCTCGGCAAGCCTGGCTTCATCATCTTTGCGCTCCAACTGCGCACGTAAATTGTCGATCTCGCGCTGAAGCTCGGCATTCTCCTTTTGAGCATCGGAACGAGCCTCAACCGCCGCGCGCTGACTTGCACTCTCGCGCTCTGCGGCAGCGCCTTCGAGCTTGGCGCGCAGCTCGGCAAGCTCAGCGTCGCGCTTGGCAACCTCTTGTGCCAGCTGCTGAGCTGCAGCGTTCTTCTGCTCGACAAGCTGAGCGTCGCGCTGAGACTCTGCCTTTTGCAAAGCAGCCGTCGAGCGCGAGCGCTCAAGCTCCAGTGCCTGCTCGCCCTCGCGCTGGACCGCCTTCACGCGCTCATCCAGGTCGCGCGAGAACTCGGCATCGCGCACCTGCTTGACGATATCCGCATAGCCGGACGCATCGACCTTAAAAACTTCGCCACAATGCGGGCACTTGATCTCGTTCATAGCAGCTCCTCGATGGACGCAAATTTCAACCGCCTACACTCTACCGCGCCGCACGGACAAAAAAGGCGCCGCTGCCATAATGGCAACGGCGCCAGAACCACCACAAAGGCGACTGTCCCCTTTGTGGTGACTTGGGTCCTTACAGGTCGCGGTAGTCGATCAGGCGAAGATCGGATTGAGACTCGAGCCAAGCGCGAAGCTCGGGGTCGATCAGTGCATCGACTTCCTTGGTACGATCGGTCGTGAGCGAGCTGTTCTCCAGGATAAAACGATCGAGATAACCCGGATGGCACACAAAGACGACCGTCTCGCCGTCCACCATCCCGCGAACCGTCTGCATGATTGCCTCTTTGGGCTCGTAGCCCGGCTCCATCGAGCGCATCACCATGCGCAGATCAGTATCTCCGCAATGCACCACAGCCGCGGGGTCGAAGCTCGCCTTTTGCTCCTTAAGGCCCAGCTCCTGAGCAACCGCCGAGATCGCTCGGTTAAGGTTTTTGCTCATGACGGCATGGGCCTCAAAGTAATCGGGCTCGCGGCCCACGATCTCGACAAAGCGGTCATGCTGCGCGCGGATCTCGATGCAGGCCTCGTCGAAGTCTATCAACTCCTCGCCGCGCTTAAAATGATCGCGGAAGGTACGGCTGCTATGGAACTCATCATTCTCGTTGAGCATGCTCGGAATGAGCGCCGGGTCGGCACACGGCTTGCCCAGGCACACGTTGGTATGCTGACCCACCGCAATGCCGGCATCCGCCACGAGCGACCAGCCACGCTCGGCCTCGGGCATATTGGGCATAAGTCCCGCCGAGCGCACCAGGCCCTCATTGATACTGCGGGCAATCCCCAGGTTAACGGCATACGAATAACCGATATCATCGGCACGAATGAGCAATTGCTTCATATTGACCCCCATCTACGGAAAGGGACACTTGAAGCGCAGCCAAGTGCCCCAGATAATTGTCCTACCGAACGGATGCTTTAGGCTTTGGCGGCAGCAGCGTCTTCGTCGAGCTGCTCCTTGGTAAAGCCAAAGAAGTAGGCGATGGCAGCGGCGGCAACAAATGCAGTGCCCGATGCAACGCAGCCCCATACGAGATTAGCAGTTCCGCCTGCAACATAACCTGTAATACCAAGGATATTAGTTGCGCCCAAAACATACGTGGTCACATTAGTGAGAGCCGCGATCAGGCCGCCGATAGCGCCGCCCGCGACCATGGCACCCAGGCAGCGAGTATACTTAAAGCCGCAGCCATACAGCGCGGGCTCCGTCACGCCACCGACAATGCCGGAGAGCGAGAAACCAAGCATAGCGCCCTTTTCGTCGACCTCCTTAAGGCGCAGGAAGGCACCGAAGGCCATGCCCCACGTGGCGAACTGAGCGATAGCACCCGCGACCATAACGCAGGAGTCAGACCCTGAGGTGAGCACCTGCACAATGCCGAGGGCAATCAGAACCTGGTGCATACCGGTCATAACCAGGAACTCCCAAAGCGCGGCAATGGCGACGAGGGAGAGGATTGTGACGATGCCGCCAGCGTTTCCGAGGCCGAACATAAAGTTGCCGACCAGGTCGCCCAGAATGGAACCAATCGGAGCTAGGGCGCACAGGGAAACGGGGGTCATCACAGCCATGGTGCACACGGGCACAAACACCGTGGAGAGCATGTCGGGGATGATCTTCTTCATGAACTTCTCGACGACCATCAGCACCGGCATAGACAGCAGCATGGGGAGCACGGTCGCAGAATAGTTGTTCAGCTGAGCCGGGAGCACGCCGTAAACCATCGTGGTCGTAGCACCAGAATCCGCAGCGGCGTTGACCAACGTCATGAACTCGGGGGCAATGAGCACGCCGCCGAGCATCATGCCGAGCGGCTGGCTGCAGCCGAGCTGCTTTGCGGCAGCCCAACCCAGATAGACAGGGAGGAAATAATAGCCGGCGTTGTAAATCCAGTTGTAGAAGAAGTTGTAGATGTCAGAATCGGCAGACCAGATACCGAGCATGCCGTCGCCGCAAAGTACGGCAAGTGTGCGGAACATGGCGGCGCCCATGATAATGGGGATCGTCATGCACATTGTCTTGGACAGGTAGTTAAGGGCCTTCTTGCCCGCAGTCTTGACCGTCAGTGGCTCCTTGGTGCCGTCATCGAGGTTCTCGTCAATGGAGCCTTCGCCCTTGACGCCCAGCGCAATGGCGGCGTCATAGACCTTCGGCACGTTCTGGCCAATGATGACCTGATACTGGCCGCCAGACCACTGTGCGCCCAGCACACCCTTGATCTTCTTAACTTCATTATCATTGGGAATGGACTGATCTTTGAGGTTCAGACGCAAGCGGGTCATGCAGTGCGTCGCGTTCGTCACATTGGAGGCGCCGCCGACGGCAGCGAGCACGTCCTCGGCAATCTTCTTGTTATCGACAGCCATGTCGAATCCCTTCTCTTCCAACTAAAGGCCGTGGGACTTCACGGCACCAAGACGCACGATTCCGCTCGCGCCTGCGCAGCGCGCGATACCAGTTGGCAAGAGATTGATTTGCATGTGATTCCCGGGTGGATCGACATGAAAAAAGCCCCGCGCACAACCGACAGAGACCCAATTATGGTCTTGGCAGAATCGGTAGTGCCTCTCGGAGCTGCGCCGTGAGTAACACCCAACACACGGCGAGTATATGCGGCAGATGCGTTCGTTGCGGCTCAGATTACCGACGAACGGTAGCAAACGACCCGCGAACGGTCGCCATGACGGAAAGGAAATACCAGAGAGCCTATTTATCCGAGTGGACAGAAGCCACGCGATTCACATGCATGATCAGATAGACGAGCTCCTCTTGGGCCAATGGCTCGCCAAAGGTCTCTTGAATCAGATCGTCGACACGGTGAGCGCAACGCGATGCCGCCGGATACTGCTCCACGAGCACGTCGTAAAGACCGGAGTTCTCGGTATCGATCGGCTCTTTCTTTGCCACGCGGTCGAGCAGATAGCGCACATGAGTGGCAAAGCGGGCAAAGGCGAACGACGAGCGATCGACCGTCACACCCAACTCTTCTTGAATAATCGCGACCGTCATATCGAGCAGTCGCTCCTCGTGCTGCTCGGCAAGCACGCGCCGCTCGCTCGGCTTAACCGATGCGTTGACAATCGACATGGCAATGCCCGCGGCCTCGCTTCGGGGCATACGCACACGGAAGCTTTTCTGGATGCCGCGAACAGCCAGCTCGCCCAAGCGGTATTCGATGGGATGCAGCTGCTCCAGATCGCGCTCGAGCGGCAACGACACCACCATGTGTTCGCGGGCGCGCTTAATGGCAAACTGGATATGGTCCGCCAGTGTAATGGGGAGGTTAGGGCTCAATTCGTACGAAAGCTGTCCGGTTGCGATATCAGCCAGCTGAGCAGAAAACTCCAGCACCTCGGGGTCGACCTCATCAATAAACGCCAGGTACTTTGAATCAATGCCGTAAAAGGTACGCGTGATGACATCCAGGTCGACCTCATGCGGCATATCGCCAAAGCCGATACCGCGACCCAGCGCGATAAGCTGACGCCCCGCGCCGTCTTCGCAGATGGCAGCGTTATGGTTAATGCGCTGGATAGCCCTCATGGATTCATCGCTCCTACTGAAACGCGCCGCACAGACCATCCGCGCGGCGCGTTCATTCTACCTGCACTTACAGCTACAGTCCAAAGAAGCCTAGGATTTGGTCACGGCTTACGGGCTTGTAGTTGTTGGCATCGAGGCCAACGTCGTAGCGCAGAACCGGGCGCTCGCGATCGCGGTTGCGCGCGTTGGTGCGGTCTCCCCTGCTGTGGATATGCCCGTGCAACATGATGGCGCCACGCGCCTTGCCGTTCCAGCTGAGCATGGGGTAATGGCTCATTACCAGGCGATGGCCCTTCGCGTAACCGGGGGCGACCTCCAGATAATCGCGCACCTCATCCCAAATGTGCGGCGCGTCTGGATCTTCCCAGTCGCCGTCATGGTTACCGCGGATGAGCGTTACGTTCTGACATTCGATGCGCTCGCGCAGGCGCACCGCCTCCGCCAGGGGCAAACGATAGGTAAAGTCTCCCAAGATATAGAGGCGGTCGTCCACAGCCACGCACTCATTGATGGCATCGATGACCTTGCGGTTCATCTCCTCGACCGAATCAAACGGTCGATCCATGTCGTGCAAGATATTCGTATCGCCCAGGTGCAGGTCGGCGGTAAACCACATCATCGTCTCTGTCCTCATTTCGCAACGCGTATAAGACCTGTTTAGTATACAGACGCGGCGATGAGACAGTCACCCAAAGAGCCCGCCGAACAGACCTCGGCGACGCTTGTCCTGCTTTTTCGAAGCGTCATCCCGCGTCTTCTTGCCCTGCCGCTTCTTACGGTCCTGCTCCAACTCATCGTCATCGAGTAGCATATCCCACTCAAACGGATCGTCTGTCAGATCGAACAGGTCATCGTCATCAAACACGTGCGCCTCCATTACCGATTAGCGAGCATCCACAACGTAGTTGAGAAGTCTACGGGCCCGTGCGGACACAAATTCATCCTGTCTGCGTCTTTCAATCGTTTGCCGCAACGCTTGCGCAACGGAACGCTTGCAGATAAGATGGGAACACGGATGGCACCCGTGGCAGCGGGTCTTGCCAACTCCGATACACGTTTTCATCGTGAGAAATGGCCGTCTTCGCTTACGCGGGGGCGGCCACTTTGTTTATCCCTATGTCATCTGATTCTAATGCACAAACATGCGCACGAACTTGCGCTTCCAGCTTGCGTAAGGGGCATAGCGGAACGGCACGTCCAGCCACGTTGCCTTGTTCACGATGCTCTTCTTGTGGCTAAACGTATCGAAGCTCTCGCGTCCATGGTACTGTCCCATACCGCTCGCCCCCATGCCGCCAAAGCCCATATGGCTCGTGGCCAAATGCATAATGGTGTCATTAACACAGCCACCACCAAAGGGCACGTAACGCACAAAGCGCTGCTGAACCTCACGGTCTTGGCTAAAGATATACAGGGCCAGCGGCGTCGGACGATCCGTAATAAACGTCTCGGCCTCGTCTAGGCTCTCAAACGACAGCACCGGCAAGATGGGGCCGAAAATCTCCTCCTGCATTACGGCGTCCTCAGGCGCCACGCCGTCCAAAATCGTCGGTTCAATCTTGAGCGACGACTCGCGCGCGGTACCTCCCAGCACAACCTTGTCGGGGTCGATCAGCCCGCGTACGCGCGCGAAATGCTTGGCGTTGACAATATGACCGTAATTCTCATTGTCGAGCGGATGCTCGCCAAACATGCGGCGGGCCTCCTCCTTGATGAGGTCCAGCAGCTCGTCGTGCACGCGCGCATCGACCAGCAGGTAGTCGGGCGCCACGCAGGTCTGCCCCACGTTGAGCCATTTACCAAAGGCGATACGGCGTGCCGCGACCTTCAAGTTAGCCGTCGCATCCACGATGCAGGGACTCTTTCCGCCCAGCTCAAGCGTCACGGGTGTGAGGTTTTTACTTGCACGCTCCATGACGAGCTTGCCGACCGGAACGCTACCGGTAAAGAAGATCTTGTCCCAGCACTCATCGAGCAACGCTTCGTTTTCGGCACGCCCGCCTTCGACGACCGTCACCAAGCGCGGATCAAATGCCTCTTCACAGATTTGCTTGAGCACCGCGCTCGATGCCGGAGCATAGGCGCTCGGCTTGATGACCACGGTATTGCCCGCGGCAAGGGCGCCGGCGAGTGGCTCGAGCGTCAGTAAAAACGGGTAGTTCCACGGAGCCATGATGAGTGTGACGCCATAGGGCACGGACTGCGTCTTGCACACACTCACGGCGTTGGCGAGGTCACACGGACGCAGGCGCGAGCGACTCCATCGAGCCACATGCGCAATCTGATAACGAATCTCGGAAAGCGAGGTGCCGATCTCGCACATATACGCCTCGTCATGCGACTTTCCCAAATCGGTCTTGAGCGCATGGGCAATATCGGCCTCGTGGGCCCGCACCGCATCGCGTAAACTCACGAGCGCACGACGTCGAGCATCGACATCAAACGTGGCGTGCGTCTTAAAATAGGCGCGCTGATCGGCAACGATGCGCGCGATTTCCTCGGTGTTCATGGGCCCTCCTAGTTCTCGTCTTCAAACATACCACCCGCAACGACCTCGTACATATGCTCGAGCTCCAAACGGTCCATTAAAAGCGGAACGGGGTACAGGGGATTGGCCTCGGCATCGGCATGCGCCGCCATCTCAGGAATGTCGGAGCGGCGAATGCCCGTCACATATTTGGGTATGCCCAAGGCGGCGTTCATGCGGTCGACCCAATCGATAAAGGCCTCAGCAGCCACGTTGTCCAGCGCATTAGCCGGCGCAATGCCGGCCATGCGGGCGAGATCGGCGAGCTTGGGAGCAGCAGCTTCGCCATAGGCGCGAAGCATGTGCGGCAGGATGATGGCGTTGGCCAAGCCGTGGGGAATCCCGTAACGCCCGCCCAGGCTGTGCGCGATGGCATGGACGTATCCAACATAAGAGCGCGTAAAGGCAACGCCCGCTTTATACGCCGCCGAAAGCATATTGCGGCGCGCACGCATGTTGCCACCGCACTCATAGGCCTCGAGCAAATTGTCGTGGATGAGCTGCACCGCCTGGCGCGCCATCTTGCGCGTATAGGGCGTGGTGCTGCGCCCGATAAAGGCCTCGACGGCATGTGTCAGGGCGTCCATGCCCGTTTGCCCCGTAATGGAGGCGGGCAGGCCGCGCGTAAACTCGGGGTCGTGCACCGCAAAGCGCGGGATCAGCACAAAGTCGTTAATGGGATACTTGTAGTGCGTCTCGTCGTCGGTAATTACCGCTGCAAGCGTGACCTCGCTTCCCGTGCCCGCCGTGGTGGGAACGGCGATGAGCAGCGGCAGGCGACGATGGATACGCAACAGGCCGCGCATCTTGTTGATGGGCTTCTTTGGCTGCGCGATGCGCGCGCCCACGCCCTTGGCGCAGTCCATGGCCGAACCGCCGCCAAAGCCGATAATGGCCTGGCAGGCGCTCTCTCGATACAGAGATGCCGCTTCCTCCACGTTTGAGACCGTGGGGTTCGCACATGTTTCGGCATAGACCGCAGCGCTAATTCCCTTGGACGCGAGCGCTGTCTCGAGCGGTGCCGTGAGCCCCAGACGGGCAATGCCGGGATCTGTCACGATAAGAACATGGTGTATTGAACGCTTTTGAAGCACTGCGGGCACTTCCTCAGCGTGCTCTAAAATGCGTGGCTCGGTATAGGGCAGCACCGGCAATGCGATGCGAAAAACCGTTTGATACGTTCGGCACCAGGCGCGGCGGGCTAGATGCATAAAGGAAGCTCCTTCATTTGTTGATTGGTCAACATTTGCTCGACCGATTGTACTCATCGGAGGTCGCACGAGGTCTAGCAATCGTTAATCAATCAACATCTACACATGCTTAAATTGTTTTATTAAAAATCATTCCTAATAGGCTTCACATTCGGTCTCATTTATGGATAATAGAACTCGTCAAGACGCACGTCCGGAGAGGGCCCTTACGGGACCGGACGAGCGCACCATCGCCATCGATCGAAAGGATCGAATCATGAAGTTTGTTTGCCCCGTTTGCGGTTATGTGGAAGAGTTCGACGGCGACCAGCTGCCCGAGGATTTCAAGTGCCCCCAGTGCGGCGTTCCCGGCTCTCGCTTCCTGAAGCAGGAGGAGGGCCAGCTCGAGTGGGCTGCCGAGCACGTCGTGGGCGTCGCCAAGATGGAGGGCGTCTCCGAGGACATCGTTGCCGATCTGCGCGCCAACTTTGAGGGCGAGTGCTCCGAGGTCGGTATGTACTTGGCCATGGCTCGCGTCGCTCATCGCGAGGGCTATCCCGAGATCGGCCTGTACTGGGAGAAGGCTGCCCACGAGGAGGCCGAGCACGCCGCCAAGTTCGCTGAGCTTCTGGGCGAGGTCGTGACCGACTCCACCAAGAAGAACCTCGAGATGCGCGTTGAGGCCGAGAACGGCGCCACCGCTGGCAAGACCGATCTCGCTAAGCGCGCCAAGGCCGCCGGCCTCGATGCCATCCATGACACCGTGCACGAGATGGCTCGCGACGAGGCCCGCCACGGCAAGGCTTTCGCCGGCCTGCTGAAGCGCTACTTTGGCTAAGCCAGCAGCCTGAGAGATAATCTCTAGCTTCATAAGGCCCGGACTGCATGGTTCGGGCCTTTTTTCGTGTCTCGAGAACTCGTAAACGCCCTGAAATAGAGCTATCTTCGGCATCGGTCTCTCGTCAAAAACTAAGTGAGTAGACTTTTCGAAACTTGCCGAGCAGACCATCCGTATTGCTTTATAAAGTCACAGGTAAATGACTTGTTTCAAAACGGCCTGGTCGCCAAAGTGCCAAAAGCCTACTCACTTAGAACCGCAGCCGTCCACGATCGAGCTGTTTTGTGTCTAACGGGCATCTTTCCGTCAATTACTCCCAATTTTGTCCAGTCAACGAACAGTTCAGACCGGAGTAATGTCTCAGCCCTTTGCTCATCTGAGCTTTTATCACGATATTCAGCATCGAGCATCCTGCATACGGCCTTAACGATCGCGCGGAATCTATCCTCATCGGATATCTGTCTGTGTGTCAGGAGAAGCACGTCGTAGCCCATAGCCTGAAGCGCCGTCATGCGGTCTGCATCACGCAAGCCATCCCCTGCGCGTCCGTGCGAGGCCTTTCCCTGACATTCAATGGCCACTTGTCGCCTGCCGTCCGGCGAAGAAAGAAGTAGGTCGATATATACACGGGACTTTCCCACAATCGCTCGAGCACTTGTGCTTAGCATCACTTCAACATTGAGCTCTATGCCGCAAAAACCTTCGCCTCCCAGGGATCGCGGCAGTGCAAGTAGCAAATACGCCTCGACCTCAAAAGGCGACGCGGCGCCCAATGGAACGAGTTGCGATACCGCTATAAATCTATTGCCGTAACGCATCCCACAAACATCTGAACAAAAACGGTCAAGATCTCCACCCAAAACCAAAGCGTCTCGACGCCATAAATTTGAGGCGGTGCCGTCCTCGGACGGGCAGCGCACCCAACCGAACGTTGTCGAAATCGCGCCCGAATCAATTGCACGCGAAAGCTCCGCCTCAAGTGCCGCCGGCAGGGCACACACCGCAAACAAGCCACACATCTCCGCCAATACCAAAAGAAGCTGAAGATCCGTCAGATGCCGCAACATGATGAATGCCGTCAGTAGAGGAGACGTAATCAAAGCCCCATACTCCGTTTCCAGCACGGATTCCCTGGGAAGCTCACCAAGAAACAGCCGCTGCCTAATGCTGGCAGGACAAGTCCGTTTGTTTCTCGACCGAACCAATGTATACAACGGAAAACCGAGCGCGACCGCAGCCGTCGGGTTGCGGGCGAGATCATATCGCTGCCGGTCTTCTTCCGGTCGTGGAAGCGGCGGACACAAAGCGCGGACTTGAGGAGGCAAACGCCAGTACCTAAAAGCTGATATGTCACAAAGTAGATCCTTCATAGGCACAGGAAAACACGAATTTCAACCCAGTCAGTCACGCATTGGCGCGAACGCACCAAAAATGGCGCCGAACGGACTGCCAAGTTTTCAACAGCCCTCCCCAACTGGCCAAAAGCTTGCCGAGAGCTGGACGAAGCCCTGTTGAAAACCCCATTTTTTTCTCATGCAGGAGCTTTGCGCGGCAAGTGAGTAGACTTTTTTGAACATCCCGAGCAGGCCGGTCATCCTGCTTTTCAAAACCGCAGGTAGATAGCTTGTTACAAAACTGCCTGGTCGCCAAAGTGCTAAAAGTCTACTCACTTAGGTTGCAGAGTGCCCCCATTAGCTGCAATTCCAAGGTAGTTAGTACTTTTGGACTCAGATCGTCATACTGAACAAGAATTTGAGTTGAGTTTTCAGGGACAGATGCGCCATCGGCACACCAAAAACAGTCACCGATATCGATAAAAGGGATGCTCGAGCGCGTGAGGGCCCGTGCAAAAGAGCTTCCGCCCGCGTCACGCTCCACGGCCACGACGCAGTAAAGGCCCGCGTCTGCATGATCGATCGAAACCTCCCCTGCCGGAAACGTTTTCCGTACAAGCGCCGCCAGGCCATCACGCGCCCCACGAGCACGAACGCGCACGCGGTTCACATGTCGCTCGTAATCACCCGATTCCAGCAAACGCGCCAAGGCAACCTGATCAACAGAACTTACCGACGAGGCGCAGAAACCAAGGTTGCGTTTAAACCTCTCCATTAGTTCATCGGGCAGCACCATGTACGCCAAACGTAACGCCGATGAAAGGCTCTTCGAAAACGTGTTGGTGTAGATAACCGACTGGGCGGCATCGATCGACGCGAGCGCGGGAATCGGCTTGCCGGCAAGGCGAAACTCACAATCAAAGTCATCTTCGATGAGATACCGACCTGGCCGCTCGGCGGCCCAGCTCAGCAGCGCATAGCGACGCGCAATGCTCGTCACAAGACCGGTCGGATACTGATGAGACGGCATCAGGTGAAGGACATCGGTCCCGGTTTTCTGCAGCGCGCTCAAGTCCACGCCCTCAGCATCCAACGGGACATGCCGCACTTCGCAACCCATGACCTGATAGATGCGCGTCAAGCGCAAATAGCCTGGATCCTCGACGGCATACACCTTGTCCGCGCCAAGCAACTGAACCAACATGGTATCGAGCAGCTGGGCGCCCGCACCGATAACGATGTTGTCGGGGTCGACATTCATGCCCCTTGTCCCGCGCAGATGGTGAGCAATTGCGCGTCGTAGCCGAGCGGTGCCCTGTGCCGGCGCGGTCGAAAAGATTTCGCGTTCGTCTTCGGATGCCAGCGTCGCCCGTAGCGCGCTTTGCCAAAGCCGCGCCGCCTCCAAAGCGGAAGGAGAGAGCGCATCGAATCGCTCGACCTGTCCGTTGACATCATACGCGCTGGGGCCCACAGAGACGGCATCTCGGTCGATGCCCTCCGCAGCCGAAGCCAAAACCGGTGCATCCGGAAGTTCGCAAGCGTAGTAGCCACGACGCGGCATTGAGCAAATATAGCCCTCGGCAAGCAACTGGCTATATGCATTCTCGATAGTAATGACACTGATTCCCAGATGACTGGCAAAGGCGCGCTTAGACGGAAGATGCTCCCCCGCCGCAATGCGTCCAGCAACGATATCATCTCGAATTTGCTGATAAATATACTCATAAAGCGATGCTTCGCCGCGATTTTCCAAATTGTAGTCGAGCATGGGTCTATCACCTGACCTTATCGAATCATTCAATCTGGCATTAGTCTGACCTTGTTATTATCTCGAAAACTGAGTATTTCGCCATACCCAGCTCCCCGATAGGATGTTCCGTCAAGCAATGTACATGCCAACCAAGGGAGCAACCATGGCAGAACAGACCAGCAAGGCCGATCGCGTCAAACTCAATCGCGAGCTCGCGCAGATGCTCAAGGGCGGCGTCATCATGGACGTCACCACGCCCGAGCAGGCACGCATCGCCGAGGAGGCGGGCGCCTGCGCCGTCATGGCGCTCGAGCGCATCCCGGCCGACATCCGCGCCGCAGGCGGCGTCTCACGCATGAGCGACCCCAAGATGATCAAGGGCATCCAGGAGGCCGTCTCCATCCCCGTTATGGCCAAGTGTCGCATCGGTCACATTGTCGAGGCGCAGGTCCTGCAGGCCATCGAGATCGATTACATCGATGAGTCCGAGGTCCTCTCCCCCGCCGATGATGTCTATCACATCGACAAGACCCAGTTTGACGTGCCGTTTATCTGCGGCGCCCGCGATCTGGGCGAGGCGTTGCGCCGTGTTGCTGAGGGCGCCACGATGATTCGCACCAAGGGCGAGCCGGGCACGGGCGACGTCGTTCAGGCCGTGCGCCATATGCGCAAGATCCAAAAGCAGATCCGCGACGTTGTTGCTCTGCGCGACGACGAGCTCTTTGAGGCAACCAAGCAGCTACAGGTTCCGGTCGAGCTGGTGCGCGAGGTCCATGCCACGGGCAAGCTCCCCGTCGTAAACTTTGCCGCCGGCGGAGTCGCGACCCCCGCCGACGCCGCGCTGATGATGCAGCTGGGCGCCGAGGGCGTCTTTGTTGGCTCGGGCATCTTTAAGAGCGGCGACCCCGCCAAGCGCGCCGCCGCCATCGTCAAGGCCGTGGCAAACTTCACCGACGCCAAGCTCATCGCCGAGCTTTCGGAGGACCTGGGCGAGGCTATGGTGGGCATCAACGCCGACGAGATCGAGATTATCATGGAAGAGCGCGGGCGCTAGTCCAGCAGAAAGGATCGCACATGAGCGATTATGCACACCAAACGGTTGCCGTGCTGGCGGTCCAAGGCGCTTTTGCCGAGCATGAGGCAAGGCTATCTGAGCTGGGCGCACGCTGTATTGAGCTGAGGCAGGCGGCTGATTTGAAGCAGAACTTTGACCGTCTGGTACTTCCCGGCGGCGAGTCTACCGTTCAAGGGAAACTGCTTGATGAGTTGGGCATGCTCGAGGAGCTTCGTACCCGTATCGCTGAAGGCATGCCCGTCCTGGGCACCTGCGCCGGCCTGATTCTGCTGGCGCGCGACCTTGCCGCCCATGACGATAAGGGCACGCCGCGTTTGGCAACCATGGATGTACTTGTCGAGCGCAATGCCTACGGCAGGCAGCTCGGCAGCTTTCGAACCAAAGGGCAAGTAGCCGGCATCGACGGTGAAGCGCCGCTGACGTTTATCCGCGCACCCCGCATCGTCGAGGTCCACGGCGACGCCAAGGCCCTGGCCGAAGTCGATGGCTGCATCGTCGCTGCCCGCCAGGGCAACCAGCTCGGCGTAACCTTCCACCCCGAACTCGATGAAGACACCCGCCTCCACGAACTGTTCCTACAAATGTAGACAGAGTAGAAACGAGCGTGGATTTTCGGACACATAACAAATGAGAGTGGATAATCTCCCACTTTGAGCTTGAATGCAGGCTCAAACCGGGAGATTATCCACTCTCATGCTATGTAGTCGTTTAAGAACGTCCCCAATGACTACCTTGGATCATGGCAACGCCGATGTTTTGGCAACGCCAGCGAGCGCCGCCCAGGGCGAACAAGTTGGCATGAAAAAGGCAAGGCATAGACCTTCTGGTCATGCC
>URKC01000011.1:0-33461 GCA_900548295.1 uncultured Collinsella sp. | reverse complement strand
GGCGCCGTAGCCCGATCGGTCTTTGAACGTACCGTTACCGGAAATCGTGCCGCCGGTCATATTAACTGTGGATCCGTTAGCGTACACGCCGCCACCATTGGGGGCATAGTTGCCAGCGATTACACCACCAGTCAGCTTAAGAGTCGAGGCGCCACCGTTCGCGTTGGATACCATAATGCCCGCGCCGGCACCCGAAGTTCCCGTAGAGGCACCACAAACGTATCCACCGCTCATGTTGACGGTAGAGCCGTTCTCGGCATAGATGAGGTTGCCGATACGGTCATCCTTCTTTTGTGTGAGTACGCCACTTTCAAAATTGAAGTTGCCGCCATTATAAAGGTTGACGAGCTTTAAACCAGTAGCGTCGGCGTTACCGCACGCCACGATGGCGCCCTTGATATCAGCCTTATACCCTTTAAGGGTCTCGGTTGTACCGGTTCCCTTTGCGACCGATTCGGTTACGTAGTAGGTAAGCTTGGTCGGGATGCTGGAACCGTCGTATTCCATTGAAGCGAGATTGCCGCTATTTACTCCATTAACCATGGTCTCTGTCGGGGCAGCTTGCTGGCTGTCCTTGACGGTCAACGTTGCTCCAGCGGTGATATTGAAGAGAGGATGATTGGGACTCTCATGCTTAATCTTGCAGCCATTTAGATCCAACGTGATAATACTGCCGCTTTTATTGAGCTGAATTGTCTCGCTGGTAACAATATCTTTCGTAAGCTTAAAGTTGGCAGCGTCGCTCGCCTTCTCCAGCTCAGTTTTCAGCTTTTCCGCGCTATCTATCTCACCGGATGCCGCTTCGGCCTGCTCGCCTTCCGCGACCGCCATTGCAGCATTGTCATCCGACGACTTGCCGTCTTCACCCAGTAGCTCGTCCTCAGGCTGATCCTCAACCTGATTCTGCTCAAGGCCATTTGAAGGATCGGTCTCGCCATTCTCGGCATCATCACTATTCTGGTTCTCGGCATCCCCGTTAGTAGTGTTGTCTACAACAGTAGACTCACTTGAGGAACCCCCCCCCATCACAGTTTCCTCGGTAGAAACCGTCTGGGCATCGTTGGCAATGGCCTGCGAGATCGGAGGCATGACGAGCGACAGTACCAGGCTCAAAACGGAGGCTCCGCACAAAACGCCTGCCAGTACACGGCGCGTCGCTTTTTTACTCTGCTTAGATTTGTCTGAATTCGCTTTCATCGATGTCTCCTCCCCAAGAGACCGCGATCTTGCTCTTTCCCTATCAAACGTATCTGCGCAATCTGTAATTGCGCACGCTTGTAGTACATATTGTAACGATTGTTTGAACATCTAAGCAAAAATACTGATAGTTTTGTAGCGAATTCTCAATTCTCTTGACATCTGCTCGGATTAACCTTCGTTTATTCGCTTTGAAATATCTATTTTTACTGGTAATTAAGCTAGTTAACAGTTTTTTAATAGCATTAGATTTATTTGCACAACATTTTGCTCAAGAGCAAACATCCCGCTCACGGTCGAAAATCGACCGTGAGCGGTAGGTCATTAGCCAGCAGGAATACCTTACTAAACCGATGAGAATATCTTTAACCCATCGGTGGTTAGAAGCGTGATGTTCAGACAATCATATTTGATTTTGTGCGCAGATTTTAGGCATCAATTCGCCCAAATCGCCTGAGGCCGCCACAAAGGCACCTGTCCCCTTTGTGGTGATTCTGCCCTAGCGCTACAGCAGATGTTCCTCGATAAAGATCGCGATGCCGTCTTCATCGTTGCTCGCGGTTACAAAGTCGGCGGCGGTACGGGTGGCATCGCTGCCGTTTGCCATGGCCACGCCCACGCCGGCGTCGGCAACCATGCAGGTGTCGTTGTCCGCATCGCCAAACACGCAGATGTCCTGGAGCTCCATGCCGTTGAGCTCCGCCACACGCACAAGGCCGCGTGTCTTGGACACGCGCGGATCCATGAACTCGTAGAGCCGCTGCGTGGTTTGCAGAGCCGCCGCCTTAACAGTGTTATCGGCAAACGTCGATGCTCGCTCGATGACCTGCGGCATCACCTCGGGCGCCATGGTAAACATCACCTTGGGCTGCGGCTCGCGCAAAAACTCGGCAAAATCGACCACCTGGTAGGGCACGCCGTCGACGCGCGACAGGTGCTCGACGCACGCGTTGCTCTCGGGCACGTAGAACACGCCGTCTCGGGGGCAGACGGGCGTTGCCGGAAGGTCCGCCATGTGCTTGCAGATGCGCGCGATGGTCTCGCCCGGCAGCGGATAGCTTAGCTCGTTGATGTCGTGCGCGGTCGATGACCTCGGCGCCACCGCAGCCCACGAGCACGTCCACCAGGCCTTCGATGCCCCAGAGCTCGTACATGGCCTCAGTCGCGTGGGCGTCGCGCCCGGTGCACAGGCCAAAGAGCACGCCGCGCTCGCGCAGGGCGCGAATCGCCGCCACGGTGCGCGGGGACACCGTGTGCTGGCTCGTAAGCAGTGTACCGTCGATATCGCAGAACACGGCTTTGATGTGGCTGAAGGTGGTGTCCATGGGAGCCTTTCTGGGTTGTGCGGCGGTGTGGGGTGTATTCGTGAACGGCGTACATGGTATACCAAGGCGCAGGCGCGGCCCGTTAAAGCAAAAACCACCACAAAGGTGCCTGGCTCCTTTGTGGTGGAAATGACGTTTGCGGGCCAAACCATCACAACATTCGATGTTTTTCGGCAAAATCGCGATTTTCATCGAATGTTGTGATGGTTTTACTGCCTTGCGGCACGATCAAAATGCCTGCGACCAAACAGCAGCAACGCCGCAGGGACCGCCGTCACGACCATGCCTGCCCCCACGAGTGTCCGTTGTACGCCAAATGTTGCCGCCAGCCACGGGGCAATCGCCAGAGGGGCCACACCAGCGAACATATTGCCAAAGCCCATGACCGAATTGACGCGACCAAGCTGCTCGAGCGGAGCCGTCGTCTGCACAATGGTGTTGTGGAGCGGGTTGACGACACCCCAAGCTATACCCAGGGCGATCTGGCCGACAAGGGCCACGCCCACGTACGGTGTCCCCACATAGAGCAGACTTCCCAGGCCCACGGACATAAGCGCCACGAGCAGCGTTTTAAGGTTGACCAGGTGCGGCGGCAAGCGGAGCGCGAGCACGGCACCCAGCACCGCGCCGACACCGCAGGCAGACGAGAGCCAGCCCATCCACTCAACGCCAACGTGCAGAACATCGCGATAGAAAAACGACTCGAGCGGATCGAAGGCACCGTAGCCAAAGTTCGAGAGGAAGATGATGCAAAACAGCAGGGCGAGAACGCTGTTGGTGAAGACTGTCTTGATGCTGGCTGCGAAGGTGGCACGGGAGGATGCGCTGGGGTTGGAGCTTTGTCCCGCACGCTCCCCTTCCTCTGCCGAATCGGCATCCGCATGCCCGGCGACATGGCTGGTCTGCGGCCTAAGGCCCCAACCGGCGACGAGCGCCAGCACGGTAAAGAGCATCACGGGCACAAACACCGCGCGCGACGACGCAGCAGCCGCGACAAAGCCGCCCAGCGTGGGGCCAACGATGATACTCACATTTGAGAACATGGCGATGGCGGAGTTGATGTCTTTGAGCTCGACAGGATCGTCGGTGAGGTAGGCCGGATAGGACGTGGCGATGGGCTGGGCGAATCCCATCGTAAAGCCCAGAAACACCGCGCCGAGCAGGACGACGCCGGTCGCGCTACCAAAGGCGATGATTGCCATGCCGGTTGCGAGCGCGCCGATGATGCTCAGCAAGAAATGACGGCGCGGACCCCAGGCGTCGAGCGCCGCGCCGCCCGCAAAGGATCCCAGGATCACAAAGACGTTCATGAACAGGACGGCCAGCGATGTCGCGACGACCGAAGCGTCATCCGTATAGGTGAGCGTTCCGATGACGCCGATAAAATAACTGGTCTGAAAGCCGGTGTAGATGAGGAAGCGCATTGCCACCAGGCGTTTAGCCTGCACGGACAGCGACGAGTGGAATTTTGGAAATACAGATGTGGGCATGGGGGCTCCTTATTGCATACGAATGTGGACAGCGAGCATTTGGCCCTCCGTCCATTGGCTCAATCTATCCGTATGCCTTACTAAGGACACATCGAGCCCCTTCCTTCTGTCTTTCCGCCCAGCATGAACTACTTGGTAGATTGTAAGGCATGTCCCAACCATCTACCAAAGCAAAAACCACCACAAAGGTGCCTGGCTCCTTTGTGGTGGAAATGACGTTTGCCCAGATAAAACCTGCCAAAATAAACCTGTCCCTTTTTGGCATGTTATGGCAGCGCAGCGAGCCGGTTCCAAGTGCCCCAGGTCGCCCCGAAAGAGGAGCGACGCGTACTTTGGTACGCGAGCGACGGCTTGAGGGGCGAGATGGAGTGCTTGGGGCCGGCGCAGCGTCAAGCCTTAAAGGTGGTCTTGGATAAGATCGCAGATGGCCCGGGCGTCGTTGATGTTGATGGCTCGGGTCGCAAAGCCGGCATCGAAGGCCTGGCGCGCCAGGGCCTCGTTGCAGGCAAGCGCCAGCGTGCGACCGTCAACAAGGTCGAGTGAGCTCTTGCCGCGCAGACGGTCGACACCCGATCGCGCGACCACGATGTTGTCGAAGCCCTCGGTCTTGTAGCCCTCGATGATCACCACGTCGACATCGTTGTAGCGCGACAGCAGCTCGCGCGCGGGCATCTCGTCCTCCTCGCGCGTGTCGGCGTACTCCGCCCAGCGCGTGGCGCAGATGAGGCCCACGTGCTTGGATCCGGCCTGGTGATGACGCCAGGTGTCCTTAGCGGGCACGTCGATATCAAAGCCGTGGTGCCCGTGATGCTTGAGCGAACCCACGCGCAGGCCGCGGCGGGTGAGCTCGGCAATGACCTTCTCGACGAGCGTGGTCTTGCCCGAGTTTTGGTAGCCGATAAACGCGATCGCGGGGACGGCCGGGGTCAGGGCCGCAGGCGCGACGGCGACGGGTGCGCTCGCGATCGCGGCACCGTCAGCGGCCACGGCCTCAGCAGCAGCGGCCTGACGCTCTGAACGATCCCACACGCCCGAGCGGCCACCTTCCTTGTGCAACAGGCGCACGTCGACAATCTCCATGCCGCGATCGACGGCCTTGCACATGTCATAGATCGTTAGGCACGCGGCACTCGCGCCGGTCAGGGCCTCCATCTCGATACCCGTCTTGCCCGTCACGCCCGCCGTAACCAGTACGTGAAAGCCAACCTGCCCGTCCGCGCGCGCCGGCGCCCAGCCCTCGGGCACGTCCTCGGCCGGCGTCCCCGCCGCAGCGATGGGCGCAATGTCGCACTTGCTCTTGGTAATGAGCAACGGATGGCACATGGGAATGATGTCGCTCGTGCGTTTGATGGCCATAATGCCCGCCACGCGCGCGCAGGCAAGCACGTCGCCCTTTTTGGCGCGGTCCTGCAGCACCATGGCCTGCGTCTCGGGATGCATGAGGATGGTGCCCTCGGCGATGGCGGTGCGATGGGTCTCGGCCTTGTCGGACACGTCAACCATGCGTACCTCGCCCTTGGCGTCCACGTGCGTCAGCTCGTCGCGACGGGCGTCGCGGGCGTCACGGACGGGCTCAGTGGCAGCACTGGCAGTCGGCTGCGCGCCTGTAACGGCATCGCTGGACGCAGCCGTGACTTTGTGGGCAGACATCGCGGCCCTGCGAGCGGCCTTGGTGGCATCGGCGTACCTGCTCTTGGCCATATGATCATCCTCCGATTTGGGACATAAATCGTTGCGTGCCCTCAATTATCGCGTGTTCCTGCGGTTTGTGGGCCACGGCATCGCGCCAAATCGAAAGTACCTGCATATCATCACCACGGCGCAGGGCGTCGCGCACCGAATACTCGGCATCGCTGAACAGGCACGGACGCACGTTTCCGTCGGCCGTCAGGCGCAGACGGTTGCAATTCGCACAAAAATGATTGGACATGGCGCTAATGAAGCCAACCGTTCCCGCCGCGCCCGGAAAGTGCCAATAGCGCGCAGGACCCGCGCCGGCAGGAGCGTCGTTGATGTCGAGCGGCTCGAGCTCGCCCAGTCCCGCCGCGGCGGCCCCGGCATTGATGCGCTCCCGCAGCTCGTCGCTCGGAACGGTATCGCTCGCGTCCCACAGCTCGGGATTGAGCGCGGGCGCGTGCGGGTCCACGGCGCAATGCGAGCTCGTGTGCTCGTCGCCAATGGGCATGTATTCGATAAAGCGCAGGTGGATGGGGCGGTCGAGCGTGAGCCGCGCGAGGGCCGCCACATCCTGTTTGAGCCGGCGCACAACAACGCAGTTCACCTTAACGGGCTCAAAGCCCCAAGCCAGCGCCGCGTCGATGCCAGCCATGGTCTGCTCGAGCCGACCCAGGCGCGTAATCTTTCCAAAGAGCGAGGGGTCGAGTGTGTCGAGCGAAATGTTGACGCGGTTAAGCCCAGCATCTTTGAGCTGCGGTGCCAGCTTGGGCAGCAGGGCGCCGTTGGTGGTGAGCGAGATGTCCTCGATCTGCGGAATCGCGCGGATGTCGCGAATAAGCGGAATAATACGGCGGCTGACCAGCGGCTCGCCGCCCGTCAGGCGTACGCGGCGAATGCCCTCCCCCGCCACCAAGCGCACAAAGCGGGCAATCTCCTCGGCGCTGAGAAGCTCATCGTGTGCGCGGGGTGCCACGCCATCGGCCGGCATGCAGTAAATGCAACGGAAATTGCACTTGTCGGTAACGGCAATGCGCAGGTAGTTGATATCGCGGCCAAAGCCGTCATGTTGCACGTGCCCGTCCACGCAGCCCTCCCCTCACGCGGCGTTTTATTCTTCGGAAAACATAATACCCCACGGGAGAATCATGCCGACACCCGTACGACAGGACAAGTCGCTTCGAGCAAAACGGACTTTCCAAGCCCATCCTCAACACAGACCATCACAACATTCGATGCCTTTCCCGATTTTGGCAAAAAACGTCGAATGTTGTGATGGTTTGCCTGCCCACGGCACCCCGCAGAAGGGCCAAAGCGCCCCTAAAGGCCGCCGTCCCAGTGCCGAATCACGAATTCTCGCAGGTCGTTCTGCCGCTTTTGGAACGCTTCGCTTCGGTCGCACTTAAGGCCTATCGCAAGCGCGATGGCGTTCATCGCCCGGTGCAATTGCAGCTGATGGGCAAACTGAGTCCCGGTGAGGACGATCATCCTAAAGCCCAGCGCGCTCAGCACAGTCATACGCTCCGCATCCGACGCGCTGCGCTGTTTATCAAGATGGTCCGAGCCGTTGTATTCAATCCCCGTACCACTCGCAGGCGCATATACGTCGATCTCGAAATACCCGGCCTTTGCGAGATACTTGAACTCGCTGGGAACATCGACCCGATGGTTGAGCTCGATCTTGACGTATCCCAGCCCTCCCTGAGAACGTTTTGCTACGACCATGATTGCGGTGGCCGTCTCCATAGGCGACCGCGCGCCATCGTGCACGCGCTTGAGCACGGCGGCCGCGCGTATGGCCCCCTGACGAGATCGGTTCTCATTGCAATAAGCAATCAAGTCGGCAACGGTATACCTCTGCCCCATCTCGATATAATCGCCTGTCGACAGATGATTCAAATGGTATCGGGCACAGATTTCGTAGCCATATTCCAGCTGCTCGGGCTCGCTCATCCACGAACCCGCTTGGACAAAGCACATGACCTCATCAACCACTAGAAGGCCCTCCGCCACCTCGATAAGATGGCCTGGGGGTACCGGCGCCCCAAACACGTGGCACCTAAATCCAGCCGGCGTCGAGCGCTCAAAATCGAAGTTGACGAGCGTATCGATATGATCGAGCTCTTCTCGTGGAATACCAAGCGAAACCAGATAGTCGGTAACGATCCCAACTGCCGTTGAAGCCCTCAGCCCCTTGGCATCGAGTCCCAATTTGGGCAGGCTCGCAGCCGGCTCCGCCTCGCTAGCAAGCGAGTCCTCATCGTATAGGCCGCTTGCTCGCGAGAGCGGCTCGGACGGGCGCGCCACGTTGTGGTACAGCCAGGCAGTCTTATGGGACAGGACAATCGGCAGGTCCATGAGCCCTCCAATGGAGTCGGATAACCAACCTTATTCCCCTGCCCACGGGTCCGCACACCTTCGTGCGCAAGAAAGCGATTCCACCCGATCGGGTGGTAGGAAAACCATCACAACATTCGATGCTTTTCCCGATTTTGGCAAAAAACGTCGAATGTTGTGATGGTTTGAGGCTAGGTGAGGGGCATGGAGGGGTCAAAGCATCGTGCTTGGAGCGTGACTATTTTCGCCCCGCCGCCAACACAAACCTTGACTCTACAATCGTTGTAGGGTTTTCACTACACTGGTACGTAAACAGACCAAGCCAGAAAGCCCCGCCCATGGAACACGACCTCACACGCGGCAATGTCCTTAAGACCATCGCGGTCTTTGCCCTGCCCTATATGCTCTCGTACTTTTTGCAGATGCTCTACGGCATGGCCGACCTGTACATGATGGGGCAGTTTAGCGGCGCCGCCGGCATCACCGCCGTGGGCAACGGCGCGCAGACGCTCTATATCATTACCGTGACGCTCGTGGGCCTGGCCATGGGAACGACGGTTATCGTCGGCCACGCCGTGGGCTCGCGCCGCTTCGACCGCGCCGAGACCGCCATCGGCAACACCATCACGCTCTTTATGGGTGTCTCGGTGGTGCTGGCCGCTATCTTGCTCGCACTGTGCCCGCAGATCGTGGCGCTCATTGGCACGCCGGCCGAGGCGGTCGAAGGCACCGCCGCCTACCTGCGCATTTGCTTTATGGGCATTCCGTTTATCGCCGCATACAACATTCTTTCGGCCATCTTTCGCGGGCTGGGCGATTCGCGCTCGCCCATGTACGTGATTGGCGTGGCATGTATCATCAACATCGCGCTTGATTTTCTGTTTATCGGCCACATGGGGCTCGGCCCCGTGGGCGCGGCGCTCGGCACGGTGACCGCGCAGACGGCGAGCGTGGCCCTCGCGCTCGTGTGGCTCAAGAGCCGTCGCACAAACATCCACGTTAAGCGCAGCGACCTGCGCCCCCAGCCCGAGGTGCTCGGCAGCATTCTTAAGATCGGCGTGCCCGTGGCCGTGCAGGACGGCTGCATCCAGGTGGCGTTTATGTTCATCACCGTCATCGCCAACCACCGCGGCCTGGTCGACGCCGCCGCCGTGGGCCTGGTCGAAAAGATGATCAGCTTTTTGTTTATCGTGCCGAGTTCTATGGGCGCTACCGTCAGCGCGCTCACGGCGCAAAACGCCGGCGCGGGCAAGGGCGACCGCGCGCGTCAGGTGCTCAAGGATGCCATGACCATCTCGGTGGTGTACGGCTGCCTGATCACGGTGCTGATGTGGCTGGTGGCGCCGGCGTTTATCGGCTTTTTTGCCAAGGACGCTGCAGTAGTCGCCGCCGGTACCGGCTATATGCGCAGCTACATTTTCGACGCGATCTTTGCCGGCATCCACATTTGCTTTAGCGGCTTTTTCGCTGCGTATGGCAAGAGCTACATCGGCTTTGCGCACAACGTGCTGGCTGTGGTACTCATTCGCGTACCCGGTGCATGGCTGCTGTCGAACGCCTATTCCGACACGTTGTTTCCCATGGGCATCGCCTCGCCGTGCGGATCGATTTTGTCGGCGGTCATTTGCGTTGTCGCGTTTACCGTGCTCAACCGCCGCGGAACTTTTGACAAGCTGGTGGCGTAGCGGGGCAACGCGAGCCTGGCGCTCCTCCCCTGTTTTTACCGAAAGGAGCGGTCCTGTGACCGACATGCCAAGCGAACACACCGAGGGCCTGCTCTGCATTGGCGAGGTGGCGCGCCTGCTCAATTTGAGCGTGGGCACACTGCGCCATTACGAACAGATGGGGCTATTGGAGCCGGCATATGTCAATCCGGCGAGTGGGTACCGCTACTACGGATCGCGGCAGCTCTCCACCCTCAACACCATCGGCAACCTGCGCGTTCTCGACCTGCCGCTGACCCAGATTCGCGAGTTTGTCACTACGCGCGATATGGATTTGATGCAACGGCAACTGACCAAGCAACAGGAGTTAATTGAGCACAGGCGGCGTGAGCTGGAGCGCATGTCGCGCAAGATTGACCAGCGACTTGCCTTGCTTCATGGCGCTTTGAATGCTGATCTCGACACCATTAGCGAAATCGAGGAACCCGAACTTCGCTGCGCCACGCTGCACGAGCGCGTCAATCCCACCGACGCCTATTCGCTGGGATGGCATATCCGCCAGCTTCAGCAGGGGCAGCACGAAACCTTTGCCTATCTGGGCAATCTGGGTGTGGGCATCGCGCCCGAACGCCTCGCCGCCGGCGATTTTGATGGCTACGACGAGGTCTTTCTGCTGCTCGATGACACCGATGATTATTTGGGCGATGTTGAGACGCGACCTGCCGCGCGCTGCCTGACCATAAGCTTCCGCGGCACGCACGGGCAAGCAGCCCCACGCTACGAGCAGCTGCTCGGCTATATGCGCGAGCACGGCCTGACACCCGCCGGTCCCTCACGCGAGATCGCCCTCATCGACGACATCATCAGCGACGACCCAGCAACCTACGTGACGCAGATCACGGTGCCGGTCTCTCTAGGCTAGACCGAGCCTCGCCTCTAACTCGGTCAACGCCTCAAAGGCATCGCGAGATGCACCCGCCGCGCGCTCGCGCTCGGCAACGCAAATTCGCATCATTAAGCGCTCTTTTGCCTGCACTTGGGAATGCCTCGCGCGCCCTTCCGCCTGCGAGCAATTGCGATTCTCGATATCCATTACGCCTCCGGCACCTCGCCAGTAGCCAAGATCCGCTCGAGCGCGTCCTCGTCCAGCACGGGCACACCCAGCTGCTCGGCCTTGGTAAGCTTGGAGCCCGCTTTGGGGCCGGCGACCAGATAGCTCGTCTTCTTTGACACGCTACCCGAAACCTTGGCGCCGAGTACCTTGAGCGCCGCACCTGCCTCGTCGCGCGTGCGGTTGACGAGCGTGCCGGTGAGCACGAAGGTCAGACCCGCAAGCGGCTGTGCGTCGGCGAGCTCGCCCGCCACGCCAGCTTCGGCCGCGGCTTGCGCATGAGCGGCGCCCAAGTCGACCTCGAGCGAAAGGCCCGCTTGGCGCAGACGTTCCAGCACGGCAAGGTTCTCGGGCACGGCCAGGAACTGCTTGACGCTCGCCGCAATCTTGGGACCGATGCCCTCGCACTCGGCGATATCCTCTTCGCTCGCCAAGATAAGCTTGTCAATCGACAGGAATCGCTCGGCGATGACCTCGCCCACGCTCTTGCCCACATGGCGGATGCCCAGGGCAAACAGCACGCGACCGAGTGGCTGGCTCTTGGACTTGTTGAGCTCGGCGATGATTTTCTCGGCCGTCTTGAGGCCCACCGGAATGGGGTCGCCCTTCTTGACGCCCTTTTTGCTGTTGGAGCTGGCATAGGTGCGCCCTGTGTCCAGGCCGGCGATATCGTCGACCGTGAGCTGGTAGAAGTCCGCGACATCGTGGATAAGACCAGCGGCGATCATCTTGTCGACGATCTCGTCGCCCAGGCCGTCGACGTCCATGCAGCCGCGGCTCACCCAGTGGAGCAGGCGCTCCTTGAGCTGTGCGGGGCAGTCGATGGACACGCAGCGGTAGGCCACCTCACCGTCCTCGTGGACCACGGGGCTACCGCACACGGGGCAGACCTCGGGCATCTGCCAGTCAACGCTGTCGACCGGGCGCTTGTCGAGCACGGGACCCACGACCTCGGGGATCACGTCGCCCGCCTTGTGCACGATGATGGTGTCGCCCTCGCGCACGTTTTTGCGGCGGATCTCATCGATGTTGTGCAGCGTGGCGCGCGCGATGGTGGAGCCGGCGACCGTCACCGGGTCGAACTCGGCGACCGGCGTGAGCACACCGGTGCGGCCCACCTGGATGCGAATTTCGCGCAGGACGGTCTGCTTTTCCTCGGGCGGGAACTTAAAGGCGATGGCCCAGCGCGGTGCACGAGCGGTAAAGCCCAGGTCGAGCTGCTGCTGGAAGCTGTCGACCTTTACGACCACGCCGTCGATGTCGTAATCCAGGTCGCCGCGGTGCTCGAGCGCCTGGGCACAGAACTCGTGGACCTCGGACGGCGTGGCGCAACGAGCCACGTTGGGGTTGACGCTGAAGCCGGCGCTACGCAGCCAGTCGAGAAACTCGCGCTGGCTGTGGACGTGCAGCGGATCGGTATCGGCGATGGCATAGATAAAGGTGGCCAGGTCGCGGCGCGCCGTGACCTTGGGGTCCTTTTGGCGCAGGGATCCTGCAGCAGCGTTGCGCGGGTTGGCAAAGGGGTCGCGGCCCTCGGCATCGGCCTCTTCGTTTAGACGGACAAAGCTGCCCTTGGGCATGTAGACCTCACCACGCACTTCGATGGTACGCTCGCGATCGGCGCCCATGTGGGCGAGCGCCGGCTCGGACAGGTGCATGGGCACGTCCTTGATGGTACGGACGTTGAGCGACACGTCCTCGCCCGTGGTGCCATCGCCGCGCGTGGCGGCGCGTACGAAGGTGCCGTTTTGGTAGGTAAGCGCGACGCCCAAGCCGTCGATCTTGAGCTCGCAGGTATAGGTGACGCTACCGGCGCCGAGCGCATCCTCGGTGCGCTGGAGCCACGCGCCAAGTTCGTCCAGGTCCATGGCATCGTCCATGGAATACATGCGGGCCATGTGCGTGACCGGCGTAAACTGCTCGCTCACGTATCCGCCCACGCGCTGGGTATAGCTATCTGGTGTCACCAGATCGGGATAGGCAGCCTCAATTTCCTGCAGTTCAACGAGCATTTTGTCGAAGGCGGCGTCCGTGATCTCAGGCGCATCGAGCATGTAGTAGCGATAGGCGTGGTAATCGAGCTCGTGGCGCAGCTCGGCCGCGCGCGCGGCGGCCTGGGCATGGGCGTCGGCCGGTGCAGCGGCATCCGCGCCCGCGGGCGTTTCGGTATCGATGTCCACGCCGTCACCAAACAGGCTCGATTGCTCCATAGCGGCACTCCTTCGCTCGATTTCAAACGGATACTAGAGTACCACCGGTCACCATGGCGCCGAATAGCGGTCTCAAACCGCACCGAATCGGCAGCCGCCGAACCGGGATGGATCGCGCGATCAAACCATGCCCTTGCCATTTCCAAATGATTCGTTTTCCTCTGTCCCAACGGATCAATAGGAAAAGAGGGGGCTGTCCCGCGTTGGCGGAACAGCCCCCCCCTCTGGCTCGATATGTGCGAAACGGCTCGTTAGAAACCCTGACCGTTGCCCTGACCCTGACCTTGCTGGCCCAGCAGCTCCTCCAGGTACTGGCGCAGCTGCTCGTCGGTAATACCGCCGTTGCCGGTGTCGGTCGAACTGTCGTCCTGCTGCTGGTTCTGCAGCTCCTCGTCGGAGCCCAGCTCGACGGTGACCTTCTTCTCTTCCTTGCCGCGCATGAGCGTGATCTCGACCTTCTCACCCACCTCGTGGCTGCGCAGTGCGATGATCAGGCCATCGGCGCTCGAAATCTCATCGTCGCCCAGCTTGGTGATGACGTCGCCCTCCTGAATGCCGGCCTTGGCGGCAGGACCATCCTCAACGACGCTCGCCACATACGCGCCGCTATCGGTGCTCAACTTGTTGGTGCGGGCGTTAAGCGCATTGACGCTCGAAAGCGTAGCGCCCATGTACGGATGCACCGGCGTCTTACCGTCGATGATCTGGTCGGCAATGTTCTTGGCGTAGTTAACCGGAATGGCAAAACCCACGCCCGAGCTGGAGCCCGAGTAGCTCTCGATAAGCGAGTTGATACCCACAAGCTCGCCATTGTCGTTGACGAGCGCGCCGCCGGAGTTGCCCGGATTGATGGCGGCATCGGTCTGGATCATGTTGGCATAGATGGTGTTGCCGCTGGTAGAGCTCATGGCCGTGGAGCGATACAGCGCCGAGACGATACCGGTGGAGACAGACTGTTCGTTGCCGAAGGGCGAGCCGATCGCCATGACCCACTCGCCCACGTTGAGCTTGGAGGAATCACCAATCTCAATCGGCGTGAGCTTGGAGGCGTCGGCGTCCTTGAGCTTGATGACGGCCAGGTCGCTCGAAGCGTCGTTGCCCACGAACTCGGCCTCGTAGGTGGTGCCGTCGTCCATGGTCACCACGTACTGGTCATAGCCATCGACCACGTGGTTGTTGGTGAGGATATGGCCCTCGGTATCGAGCACCACGCCCGAACCGACGCTGCCCGAGTTGTTCGACTCGTCGGCAGACTGCGAAAGCGAGCCATTCTGGCCGCCGCTCGACGTGGCGGTGATGGAAACGACGGAGGGCAGGGCCTTGGCAGAAACGGCCTCGGCCAACGTGGTGTCCTCGGAGTCGATCGTAATCTTTTGCGTCGACGAACCCGAAGCGCCCGCCGTCACGGCATTCTTGCCGCCACCGATATCGAGCGTACCGCTCATAATGAGCGCAATGACCAGCAGGGCGCCACAGGCGCAACCGGCGAGTGCCGTAATAAAGATCGGCAGCTTTTTGGTCTTGGTCTTGACCACCGTGTGCTTGTTCACGACCTGCGCACCGCCCAGCGGCTGGCCGGTCTGTGTGTCATAGGCCTGCACGTAGGGAATGTTGCTACCGGCAGGCGTCGACTCCACCTGCACGCGCGGCTGCTGCTGAGTCTCGCCGGCATTGCCAACATCCTGGGGACGCTGGGAATCGTTCTCGCTCATAGCTGCGATCCTTTCGTCAAATAACCAAAGGCCCGCCAAACACGTGGCGGGCCATCATTGTTCACGTTGAGTTGTACCCCAATATGCGGGCGTACGTGTACGAGAACGCAATCTTTTAGGAAGGCTTAAGTTCTGCTGCAAACTCGAAAGGAGCCCGCACCTGCGTCAAAACCACCACAAAGGTGTCTGTCCCCTTTGTGGTGGAAATCTAGTCCTTAAACAGATAGCCCACGCCGCGGACGGTGGTGATGTGTGCCGCGATCTGCGGGCCCACCTTGGAGCGGATGCGTCGAATGTGCACGTCGACGGTGCGCGTGCCGCCGCAGTACTCAAAGCCCCACACGCGGTGCAGCAGTACCTCGCGGCTGTAGGCGCGGTTGGGGTGCGTCGCCAAAAAGCTCAGCAGCGAGTACTCCATCAGCGTCAGGTCGATGGGCTCGTTATCGAGTGTCACCTGGTAGGTAGCCAGGTTAATCTCGAGGTTATCGATATTGAGCACATCGTCGGCGGTGACGGTCTCCTCCTCGCCCATCAGGCGCTGCGCGCGAGCCTTGAGCTCATTGGGCGTCGCCGTGGGGCATACAAAGTCGGCATGCGCGTGATTCGGCAGGCGCAGGGTGCCGAGCGCCTCGTCGTCGACGATCACCAGCATGGGGACACCGCCGCGATCGTCAAGCCACTTGGCAATCTGATCGATGCGGTCGCTGCGGATGCCATCGGAATCGAGGATCAGCAGGTCAAAGTCATGCGCCGCAGTCGGCGAATCGGGAGTGGCCAGGCTCACCTCGACACCCAGGGTGGTCGTCAGGCTGCGGGCAAACTCGTGGAAGCGCGTCGTGCGCGCCATGAACAGGGCACTCTTTTCGGACATATCGGCCTCCAAAGAAATGAGCTCAATCGTACTGGAACAAGCCAGCGCGATTAGGAGTTCGCCAGGTAGTGCTTGATCTCCCACTCGGTGATCGTAGACTCAAACTTATGCCACTCGTCGCGCTTCTTTTTGAGGAAGAAGCTGTGGATGTGCTCGCCGAGAGCATCCTTCATAAACTGCGAGTCCTCAAACACGTCGAGCGCCTCTTTGAGCGAGCGAGGCAGCGGCGCGTAGCCGGCCTCGACCATCTGACGGTCGGTAAGCTTGAGCGTCTCGGCCGTGGCCTCGGGCGGGAGTTCCAGCTTGCGCTCGATGCCGTCCAGACCAGCCGCCAGCGTGACGGCGTTGACCAGATACGGGTTGGCCATGGGGTCGGGACTGCGCAGCTCGATGCGCGTGGACAGCTGCTTACCGGGCTTGTAGACCGGAATGCGGACCATACTCGCGCGGTTGCGCAGGCCCCACGTGGCGTACTGCGGCACGGAGTCGCCACCCGTGGTGATGCGCTTGTACGAGTTGACCGTGGGGTTGGTGATGGCGCTGATCTCGCGCGCGTGCGCTAAGATGCCGGCCATGTAGTGCTTGGCGATATCGGAGAGATGGTACTTCTCGTCGTCCTCGCCCCAAAAGACGTTGTTGCCGTCGTGGTCGAACAGCGACTGATGCAAAAACATGGCGCTGCCGTCCTCGCCCGCCAACGGCTTGGGCATAAAGGAAGCGTGGCAACCGCTCTCGTAGGCCTGCTGCTTAATGATGAGCTTGGCCGTGGTGACGGCGTCGGACATGCTCAGGGCCTCGGCGTGGCGCAGGCTCATGCCGTGCTGCGAGCGGCCGGCGGCGTGGAAGGTGTACTCCACGGGCACGGACATCTTCTCGAGCGTGAGGACCGTGTTGCGACGCAGGTCGCGGGCGGCATCGCTCACCGAAAGATCGAAGTAGCCCACGTTGTCGAGCGGCTCGGGGGTGTGCTCGTCGGGGAAGTAGTAATACTCCAGCTCGGCACCCACGTTAAGCAGATAGCCAGCCTTCTCGGCCTTGCGAAACATGCGGCGCAGGGCGTCGCGCGGGTCGCCGGCGAAGGGCTTGCGATCGGGAGTACACACGTCGCAGAAAACGCGTGCAACGCCGTTATGGCTCGGGCGCCACGGCAGGATTTGGAAGGTCGAGGCATCGGGGAACGCCAGCATGTCGGCTTCCTCGGGCGTGGCAAAGCCCTCGATGGCCGAGCCGTCAAAGCCAATACCCTCCTCAAAAGCGACCTCGAGGTCCTCAGGGCTAATGGCAAAGTTCTTGAGGCGGCCGAGAATGTCGACAAACCACAGACGCACAAAGCGGATGTCACGCTGCTCTACGGAGCGGAGTACGTAATCGATGTTCTGCTGGTTCATGTCGCTCCCCTTTCTTTCGGGCGGGTTTCGACTGGTCTATATCGCAGATACTATCGCAGAAAAATGTTTCCGCAGGGTTAAAGCGTATCAAGCGCTCAAAAAACGTGTGCGAACAGGCAGTTGCGAACGAGTAGTTAGCGCGAGGTCGAAGCGCGGTGTTCGATGTGGCCGGGGACCTCGATGCGCTTGGGGGCGAGCTTTGCGGCGTCGCCCACCGTAGTGGTAACGACGTCGATGCGCTCGGACAGGCGCTCGACCACGCGCTCGGCAATGGTGAGGGTGTCCTGCGCGGCCGTGGTCACACCGCCAAAGAGCACGTGGTTCCAGGGGTAATCGTCAAACGTCGCAATCTTGAGGCCAGCCGGCAACGAGGGTCCCAACTGCGCCAGTGCCTCGGTCAGACGCAGGAAGACCAGGCCGTTGACGGCAATGAGGCCGAGCTTTTTACCCGCATAGCCGCTGATGGTCTCGTCCAGGCGACTGACACCCGTGGCGCCACCGTCCGCCAAGGTGACGACCTCGCCCGCAAGACCGCGGCGCGAAAGCTCGTCGGCAAAGCCCTCGGCGCGCTCGCGACGGACGGGGCTGTCGTCGCTTGCCTCGGTGAGCAGGCACAGGCGCTCGCTGCCCGCAGCGGCCAAGGCGTCTACCAGGCCGGCGACCAGCTCACGGTTGTTGGAGGTCACCAGATCGACACCGCCGGCGGCAACATCGCGGTCGAGCAGCACAACAGGCAGGCGTCCCGCAGCTGCGACGATTGCCTCGTCGTTGCCGCCGCAGGTGTTGACGACCAGGCCGTCCACGCCGGCATCGATAAGTCTAGTGAGCGACTCTGCTTCCTTGGCGGGGTCATTGCCGCTAATGGCCGTCATAAGCGAGCAGCCGCGCGCGGCGGCGCTAGCGGAAAGCCCTTCGAGCATGGCGCTGGAGAACGGGTTGGTGATGTCGGCCAGAATCACGCCGATGAGGTTGGTGCGTGAGCTGCGTAGATTGCGTGCAGCAGCACGTGGGCGATAGCCAGTGCGCTCGATAACCGCCGCGATGCGAGCGCGGGTTTCCTCGGTCATCTGCCCGGGGCGGTTGTTGAGATAGCGCGAGACCGTGGCCGGGCTCACGCCCGCCTCGGCGGCAATGTCCTTGATTCTCATCTGCGCCATAGCGCACCCCGTTTCCCAATTGTCGGCAGTCTGAGCCATTTTAGGCATTTTTTTAAAAATCTCGCTTGCAAAACGTTGTAGGTGAGCAGGATCGTTTTTGCGTCTCGAGCAGATGCGGTGATGGGCTAGATAGACGAGTCTTTGGACAGCTCGAAATAGTCGGGATGCAAGGCGATAACCGGGCCCTGCTCCTCGGGCATCAGGTGCAAGTGCGTCTCTGCCAGGTAGCTCGCCGTGTCGGTATCGCCCCTCTTAATGGCCTCGAGAATCCGACGATGTTGTCGACGAATCGGCTCCCAATCCAGATCCTGCGACACCATACGCAACCAGTTGTATCGCTCAAAATGCGTGTTGACGCTCTTCATCCAATCCCACAGCATGTGACGACCGGCAATCTCAAAACACGTCTCATGAAACAGGTTATCCAAGTCGAAAAAGCGACGCGTCTCGCTATGGTCGAGCGACTCGGACTCGGCAAGAATCTGCTCGAGCCGATGCTTTTGCTCGGACGTGGCAGCCGGACAACATTTAATGAGTACGCTTCTTTCGAGTTTCTCGCGCAAGAAACAGGCATTCTCGGCGTGTTCCATGCTGATCTTAGAGACGTAGGTGCCGCTCTTGGGACGCGTTTCCACCAGCTCTTGCTCGCGCAGGCGCACAAAGGACTCGCGAATTGGCGTGCGCCCGATCCCCGTCTCCTTTTCCAGACCAATCGCCGAAAGGCGCGTGCCGGGCTTGAGCTCGGCATAGATAATCTTGGAGCGCAGTGCGTTGTATGCCTGATCTTGCAGGCTCTGATAATGCTGGTGTTGTTCCATAAAGCCCTCGGATGAAGCCCACGGTTTGTCGAATTCCACCACGTAATACTATCGCATCGACACGCCCCAGCTCCCAATCAGTCTTTTTGGGGCGGGGCTCTTTTGGACTATGAGCGCTCGTATTTCGTGGCCCGCCCGGTTCCCTGCCTTACGATTGCATTCCGTTCAAGCAGAGATTCGAGTGCCGCCAACGTCCGCATGCGGCTCAGCCCCGTCTGTTTTTCAATCTCGCTTCGCGACATAATTCGCCCGCCCGACAAGGCATTGAGAACCTGGATCTCTTCCTCGGACCCTTCAAAGGCATCGGTAGCGGGCAATGTGACGGCCACCATGCCGCCGCGAACATCAAAAATTGGTTGATTGATCGAATCGCGATAGGCACGTCTAATGCGCGCGATTCCCGTGCCAAATTTCTCGATGTAATCCAGCTTTAAAAAGACCTCGGCGACAATTGGGTTTCTGAGCACGGATATCTGCCCATACAGGTATTGTTCCGTCGTCAAACCGGCGGGCAGTGATCCGGGCGAAGTCACAACAACACGATCGTCGTACAAGGCAATTTGAACATTCGCTCGAACGTCCCACGTCCGATGCACCAAAGCGTTTGCAACAGCTTCGCGGAATGCCTCAAGAGAAATTCGATCGGTTTGGACGCGCTCCATCCCTTCGATACGCTCAAAACGGTAGTAGCGTGCAAACATAGCCACCGCCCTGTCCACCTGCTCAATTGCGGATACATTTGTCGTCGTCTCACGGTCCAAGATCACATCCTCGGTATCGCCAAAACGGACGCAGTCGATGCCCGGAGAATCATTCTTATCCGCCAAAATCGCCGCAGCGTTGGTATAGCCATCTTTGCCGAGCAAGCGAAGCGTGCGCATAATATCCGGCGTTAGCTCGGAAATGCCGAGATGTTCAACACACTTATGCTCGAGCGTATGAAAGCCCAAGTCCTGGCGAGCCGACGTGAGCGCGTCGAACGTTACGTTGCTGCCTTCGAGCGTCAGCCTGCCATACTCAAACCGGTCGACCTCCACCGTTGCCGAATCGTTTCGCCTGTAGGCCTTTCCCTTGCTTCGATAGGGTTTGTCCTGGCCCTCATAAACCGTAAGGATTACGGTCCCGTGTTTCTCATCGCGCTCAAGCGTGTAACGGGGAGCGGGATCCAAGCTGTCATTAATCATGTTCTCGATGCGGAGACACTCTGCGACCGGATCTGCAAGGCCGACAGCCACGCCCTCGTCATCAACGCCAAACTCAATCTTGCCCGTCCCGTAGTTTGCATAGGCGCTCACCGTTTTAAGAAACGTCGGCGTAACGCTTTCCTTGTATTCGACTGTAGGGTTCTCTCTAACAACCATATGCACAACCCTCTCGTTTCGTACCATTCATAACCGTATTATAAGACGAAAACCGTTTGCGTACTGATTTATCAAAGACGCAAACGGTTTTCGTCTTTATTTGCGTACGGAATTAAGACGCATAATTTCGCTTTCGTATGGCTCAATACCGGACACAGACTGTTTTCGTCTGTCAATACGCCTGCAATCCAAACGAAAAGAGCCCCGAGCTCGTATGAACTGCCTCCCATTTCTTGGACACAAGAAATGGGAGGCTTTTTTATGGCTGGAAACGCTTTGTACGACGTCGGGATGAGACTGCGAGCGGCAGAGCTGCACGACGAGGGGCACGGCCGCGCGGCGATCGCGGCCCTTCTCGGGATGCCGGAGGAAACCGTGAGAGAATGGCTGTGCACCTACAGGTCTGCTGGTATCGAGGTTCTGGCCATGATGGGAAAGAAACACACCGCCTATTCGTTCGAGACGAAGCTGGCCGCCGTCAGGGCGGTCGTCGACGAGGGCATGACGAAGCCCGAGGCCATGGAGAAGTTCGGGATAGCCTCGCCAAGCCCTTTCAAGAAATGGCTGAAGGCCTACAGGGAGGAGGGCCCGGAGGCGCTCAGGCCAAAGCCCAGGGGGAGGCCGAGGGGGTCCGGCTCCCCGTCCGGGGAGACGACGCGCGAGCAAGAGCTCGAGCGCAGGATCAAGAGGCTCGAGGCGGAGAACGCCTACCTAAAAAAATCGATCGCCCTGAAGGCGGAGAAACGCTCTCGAACGGCGAGAAGGCCGCGGTCGTGAGCGGGCTTTCAGGGCAATACCCCCTCGCCGACCTGCTCGAGTGCGCCGGCCTGGCGAGGTCGAGCTACTACTACGCGCTGTCGCACCCGAAGGCTCCCACCAGGCCCGAGCTCTGGGAGGCCGCCGCCGAGATATTCTCGCGCACCGCCAACGGGTGCGGCCACAGGCAGATCGCCATGTGCCTGCGCGCCGAGCAGGGCGTGCGCATAGCCTACAAGACGACGCTGAAGATGATGCGCGAGATGGGCATCAGCTGCGGGATCCGCCGCGAGACCGACTACCACAGGTACAACTCGTACAGGGGCAAGGTCGGGAAGACCTTCGAGAACGTCATCGGCAGGGACTTCGCCGCCGACGGGCCGTGGGAGAAGATGGGCACCGACGTCACCGAGTTCAAGCAGCCCTGGGGCAAGGCCTACTTCGCGCCGGTCTACGATTTCGGCAGCAAGGAGATCGTCGCCTGGTCCACGTCGCTGCATCCCAACATGGCCCAGCAGCACGAGCTGCTCGACCAGCTCGTGTCCAAGAAGCCCGAGGGCTCCAGGCCGGTCCTGCACTCGGACATGGGCTGGCAGTACCAGCAGGCCGGGTGGTGCAAGCGGTTGGAGGAGGCCGGCGTGGTGCAGAGCATGTCCCGGAAGGGCAACTGCATCGACAACGGCGCGACGGAGCAGGTGTTCGGCCATATGAAGGACGAGTTCTTTCGCGGAAGAAAATGGCCTTGCTTCGAAGACTTCAAGAGGGACCTGGACGAATACATCATCCATTGGAACACGAGAAGGAGGCAGGTTAAACTGAAGGGACTGACCCCGGAGGAATTCCGGAATCAGTCCCTATGTGCGGCGTAGGCCGCTTATTAGCCCGTCCAAGAATTGGGGCGCAGTTCAGTATGAACTCGGGGCTCTTTGTGCCGCACATCTATGAGAGGAGAAATTCGATGCGTACGGGCGCTACTCCATGAAGCCGCAATGGTGCAATGGGGCCAGATTTACATGCACCAAGTTGGTGCAAAGTAACCTGCCCCCACGCAACAAGGAGCTGACTAGAGCTCGCAGGCAACCTTGTAGCCATCGCCGATGGCATCGCGGATGTTGCCGCACTTGTTGGCATCGCCCAGCACGTGGGTGGCAACACCGGCAGCGGCAAGGTCGTCGGCCAGCTTGGTATTGGGACGATAGCCCATGGCGAGCACCAGCGTATCGGCATCGGCGATGGTGTGGGCCTCGCCATCCTTCTCGTAGCTGATGGCATCCTCGGTGATCTCGGTCACCTTGGCCTCGGTCAGCACGTGGACGCCCTTGGAGAGCATGCGCGTGATGAGCACCGCGCGACCGGCACCACCCTCGTTGGCGGCGAGCGTCTTGGTCATCTCGATAACGGTGACGTCGCGATTGGCCGGCGACAGATCGTTGACCAGTGGGGCCAGGTAGTCGGCCGTCTCGCAACCGACGGTGCCGCCGCCCACGATGACAATCTTCTTGCCCGGGAAGGCCTTGCCACCCAGCAGGTCGTCGGCCGTCATGACCTGCTTAAATCCCTGCATGAAGGCCGGGGCGATGGGCTCGGCGCCATAAGCCAGGACAACCTCGTAGCCCGCGTAGTCACGCTGAATGTCCTCGGCCGAAAGCTCGGTACCAAAGACGCACTTCACGCCCGCCTTAGCAAGACGGCGATACTGGTACTTGATCACGCGGGTGAGTTCCTGCTTTGCCGGCGGAACGGCCGCGATGCGCATCTCGCCGCCCGGTTCGTCCTGTTTATCCACGAGCACCACATTGTGACCGCGCTTGGCGGCAATGTAGGCTGCCTCCATGCCCGCAGGACCAGCGCCCACAACCAGTACGTTCTTGGCCTCGGCGGCAGGCTCGTAGCCGGCCTCATCGCGCTCCACGTCCGGGTTGACGGTGCAGGAGATGCGCTTGCCAAACATAATGCCGTTCAGGCAGCGCAGACAGCCAATGCAGGGGCGGATGTCGTCGGCGTTGCCGGCAGCGGCTTTGTTGCAGAACTCGGCATCACACAGATTGGCGCGACCCATCATGCAGATATCGGCAGCACCGTCCTCGATCAGCTCCTCGGCAATCCAAGCCTCGTTGATCCGGCCGACGGTGGCGACGGGAATGTTGACGTGCTTTTTGATCTCGCGCGAGCAGGCGGCGTGCGAGGCTTGCTGCGTGCCGGCGGCGGGAATCGCAGATCCGCGCTTGATGGTGGTGCCGCCCGACACGTGAATCATGTCGACGCCGGCCTTCTCCAGACGACGTGAGACATAGATCATGTCGTTGAGGGTCAGGCCGCCATCGGTGTACTCATCGCCCGAGATGCGGACGTCGATGATAAAGTCCTTGCCGCAGCGCTCGCGAATCTCGGCGATAACCTCGAGCAAAAAGCGCATGCGAGCGTCGAGCGAGCCGCCATACTCATCGGTACGCTTGTTGTAGAGCGGGGTCAAAAAGCCGCCGAGCATGCCGTGGGCGTGCGCCGCATGGACCTCGACGCCATCGACACCGGCCTTCTGCATACGCACGGCAGCGTCGCCAAACTGATGCGTGAGCTCGTGAATCTCATCGACCGTGATGGGGCGCGGCGCCTCGCGGGCATAGGACGGGCCCACAAAGGACGGAGCGATCAGGCGCGGCGTGCCCGGGATGTTAAAGGCCATGTAGGCGGGGTGGAAGAGCTGCGGCATGATCTTGCAGCCATACTCGTGGACGGCTGCGGCGAGCTTTTCCCAGCCGGGGATAAACGTGTCGTCGTAGCAGCACATATCGCCCGGCAGATAGGTATAGGTGGGCTCGACCGTCACGACCTCGGTGATGATGAGACCCACGCCGCCCTTGGCGCGGGCACGGTAATGATCGACCAAGTCGTCGGTCACATAGCCGTGATCGGCCAGGTTGGTAGATACCGGCGGCATAAAGACGCGGTTCTTGACCTCGGTCGTACCGACCTTGATCGGGCTAAAGAGCATCGGGTAGGCGGAGGACTCCATGCAGGTTTCCTTTCGATTGAGCCGCTCGGCGGCAGTTACTGACGTACCTATCGTAGCAGTAACTGCGCAGCACCCGACAGATCGCAGATTGCACGGCACTCGTCAAAAGGAGAAACAGAGACGTCCCCGTTCACCTTATTTGATACCGCGGCCCAAGTCTTCGGCAATTTTGTCCACGCTCTTAAGTGCGGCGCAGGTTTTTTTGTTGGAACAATGTCCCGTGCAAACGCCGCCCTGAGCGCAGTCGGCGCAGGTGCCCTTTCGGTAGATACGCACGCACACGGCGACAAACGCAATGCCGATAACGGCCAACACAACAATATCGATAGGTGCCATAGCAAGCCTCCTCTAGTTAACCATCACTTACTTTACCCCATCTTCCACCTGCCAAAAAGGGAGAGGTTTGTTTTGGTCGGTTTTATCTGCGGAAACGCCACATCTTACTTCTGGAGCAAAGCAATCTGTCCCCCATTGCACCAAAAAGCCCGAGTGTCGCTGGGACACCCGGGCTCATGGAAAGGGGCTAATCCTTATTCGGACTTAAGCGGAAACTGCGGCGGAAGCAGTGTTGGTCTCGTCCTCGTCGGTCCAAGCGTGTTTAGGCATGGGACGGAAGATCTGGAAGAGCATCGCAACCAGCAGAACGATGGCTACAACCGTCCAAATACCAAACTGGCCAAGGACAAGCAGGTTGTAGAGCTGGTTGATGAACAGGCCGATCACCCATGCGAAGGCGCACTCGTAGCCGATGGCAATCGCGGTCCACTTGCCGGAGTCCATCTGATTGCGAATGGTGCCCATGGCGGCAAAGCACGGAGCGCACAGCAGGTTGAATGCACCAAAGGCAACGCAAGCACCCATGGTCGGGAACATGCCGGCGAACGCGGTCCACAGGCTCGGGTCGGTCTCGGCGGCGTCGGCAACGGACAGCAGCGAGCCGGCGGTGGCGACGACGTTCTCCTTGGCGACAAGTCCAGAGACAGTCAGCGCGGTGGCCTGCCAGGTGCTAAAGCCGAGCGGGGCGAAGATCCAAGCGACCAGGTTGCCCAGCATGGCGAGCACGGAGTAGTCCATAAACTCCTCGGGGATGCCGTCCATAGCAGGCAGGAAGCCAAAGGAACCGTTGTAGCTACCAAAGTTGGAGAGGAACCAAACCACGACGGTAGAGGCGAAGATGACCGTGCCGGCCTTCTTGATAAAGGCCCAGCAGCGCTCCCATACATGCAGCGCCCAAGAGCGGATTGCCGGGAAGTGATAGGCGGGAAGCTCCATAACGAACGGCGTCGGGCGACCGGCGAAGAGCTTGGTCTTCTTGAGCATGAGGCCCGAGGCGATGACGGCAAAGACGCCCAAGAAGTAGAACAGCGGGCTGATCCATGCGGCGGTGGTGGAAGAATCGCCGATGATGGAGCCCATGAGCAGGGCGATGATCGGCAGCTTAGCGCCACAGGGAATGAACGTGGTGGTCATGACCGTCATGCGGCGGTCCTTCTCGTTCTCGATGGTCTTGGTGGCCATGACGCCGGGGACGCCGCAGCCCGAGGACACGAGCATGGGGATAAAGGACTTACCGGACAGGCCAAAGCGGCGGAACACGCGGTCCATGATGAAGGCGACGCGGGCCATATAGCCGCAGTCCTCCAGGAAAGACAGCATCACAAAGAGCAGGAACATCTGCGGGACGAAACCGAAGATGGCGCCCAGGCCGCCGACGATACCGTCACAGACCAGCGAATCGACCAGGCCGCCGTCCTCGGTACCACCCGCCACAAGGGCGTCGTGCACCACGGTGGTGATGCCGGGGACATAGGGGCCGTACTGTGCTGGGTCGACCGAGTCGGCGTTGTCGCCCGCAGCCTCAACAGCTGCGTCATAGGCGTCACGACCCTGACCGAGCACGTACCAACCGTCGGTGCCGAAGAGCTGGTCGTTGGTGAAGTCGGTCACCGTGCCGCCCAGGGTAGAAACGGCGATGTAGTACACGCAGAACATGATGACCACAAAGATCGGCAGGCCCAAGATACGGTTGGTAACCACGCGGTCGATCTTCTCGGAGGTGCTCATCTTGGCCGGAGCCTTGGTGAGGCACTCGTCGATGATGTGGGCGATCACGCCATAGCGCTCGCCGGTGATGATGGACTCGGCATCGTCGTCGCAATCCTGCTCGCACTGGGCGACCAGCTGCTCAACGCGATCGGCCTTCTCCTTGGTAAGGTTGATGAGCTTACAGGCGTCCGCATCGCGCTCAAACAGCTTGACGGCGTAGTAGCGACGCTTGTTGGCGGGAACGCTCGCCGGCAGGTTGTTCTCGATGTGGGTCAGAACGTCCTCGATGGCGGAATCAAACTTATGCGCCGGCACGTCGGCCTTGGAAGCAGCGGACTTCTTGACCTGCTCGAACAGCTCGTTGATGCCCTTGTTCTTAAGGGCCGAGATCATCATGACCGGGCAGCCGAGCTTCTTGGAGAGCTTGTCCGTGTCGATCTTGTCGCCGTTCTTCTCGACCAAGTCGGCCATGTTGAGGGCGACGACCACGGGCAGGCCGGTCTCGATAACCTGAAGCGCTAGGTACAGGTTGCGCTCGAGGTTGGTGGCGTCGACCACCTGGACGACGACATCGGGCTCGCCGCTCATGAGGTAATCGCGCGAGCACTGCTCCTCGGGGCTATAGGGGGAAAGCGAGTAGATGCCGGGGAGGTCCGTGATGGTAACGTTCTTGTCGCTCAGGAGCTTGGCTTCCTTTTTCTCAACCGTGACACCGGGCCAGTTGCCAACGTAGCCGTTGGCGCCGGTGATCAGGTTGAAAAGCGTGGTCTTGCCGCAGTTGGGGTTACCCGCCAGCGCGACATGGATCTGAGAATCCGCCATTCAATCCTTCTTCCTTGTGTGCCTGCGCTGCTTTCTCCGCGCGGGCTGGATAATGTGCTTCAACGTTGCAAGTTTAAGTTAGAAAATCCTAACTTTATCTGCAGAAATATTCGCCGTCGGCCCTTACTGGACCTCGACGACGGCAGCCTCCTCCTTGCGGATGGAAAGCTCGTAGCCGCGCACGTTGATCTCGACCGGATCACCGAGCGGTGCAACCTTTACGACCTTGAACGAAGTGCCCTTGATGAGCCCCAGGTCCATGAGGTGGCGGCGCAGCGCGCCCTCACCGTGAAGCTTGACGATGGTAGAGCTCTCGCCCACCTTAACGTCACCCAACGTCTTCATTTACTTGTCCCCCTTTCAGTTTTTACAGAATGCTGCGGACTAACCGACGGTCATGATATGCATGGCGACCTTGGAATCGATGCCAAAGCGTGCGCCCAGCACCGTGACGATGATGTTGGCGCCACTCGAGCTCACCACGTGGATCTCGCTGCCCTCGACAAAGCCGAGGTCCTTGAGGTGGTGCTTCATGTCCTCATTGCCCTTTACACGAGACACGCGCACGGTTTCGCCCGCCTTTACCATCGAAAGCGGCATAGCCGGCATCTGCGGTCCGCAAGACATGAGTGAGCTCCTAACATCGGTTCGTCCTCAACATCGACATGGCAAAAGTTAGCCACGTCTATGTTCGCTTTAGTAAACTAGCACGTGGTTAACTTTTTTGGAAGGGTCCCCATTCAGTTTTCGAAAAAGTTTCCTATACGAAACAAAAGAGGCACCGCAAAGACCATCTCTTTGCGGTGCCTTGTCATACCAATTTATGCAACAAAGGGGCCTGTCCCCTTGTCACATTGTTGAGGTTAGAGCGAGAGGTTTCTGATCGATGTGACGCAGGAGGCCTCATCCACGCCCGAAACGCGGAACACGATGTCTTCGCCACATTCGCCGTAGAGAGCCATGAGCCCCATCACATCGCGGCCGTCGGTATGACGATCGCCGATGCTGACCGATACGTCGCTACGATGCTTGGCAATAATGTCATAGAGCAGCGCAACCGGGCGGGCATGTAGTCCCAACGGATCTTTAATCGTCTTTGTAAACTCGACCATGTCCCCTCCCGCGGCATCGCACATTCGGCCGGCAAACCCAGCCACGTGGTAGTTATTGTACGTTACCGGCGCACCCCCGTCCCACAAAAAACGAGGGAAGGCACACGTCCTTCCCTCGTTACAGGCAATAGGTAGCCGCTTGCCTACATCAAGCGCAGGCTGACGTCCTTGAGCTGGGCGCCGGAAACGGCACTCGGGGCGCCCGACATGAGGTCGGAGCCGCTGGCCGTCTTGGGGAACGCCATGACGTCGCGAATGGAGTCGGAGCCGGTGAGCAGCATGCACACGCGGTCCAGGCCCAGGGCGAAGCCGCCCATCGGGGGCGCACCAAACTTGAGGGCCTCCATGAGGAAGCCAAACTGAGACTCGGCGCGCTCTTCGGTAAAGCCCAGGAGCTTAAGCATGGACATCTGCATCTCGGCGTTGTGGATACGCATACCGCCGCCACCGGCCTCAAAGCCGTCCATGACAAAGTCGTAGGTGCAGGAACCGGCTGCCAGCGGGTCGGCCTCGATCTTGGCGATGTCGGTCTCGGTCGGCAGGGTAAAGGGCTGGTGCTCGGCAGCATAGGCCTTGCGATCCTCGTCCCAGTGGAACAGCGGGAAGTTGACGACCCACAGGAAGTCGTGGCCCTCGCGCTTGACCTCGAGCGCATTGGCCATGTGGGAACGCATGCCGCCCAGGATCTCGTCAGAGAGCAGGCGCGGACCGGCGGCGAACATCACAAGGTCGCCGGGCTCGACGTTCATGCGCTCACGCAGAGCCGCCATCTCCTCGTCCGAGAAGAACTTGACGATGGGGCTGTTGATGGAGCCGTCCTCGCGGAAGGCGATCCAGGCCAGGCCCTTGGCGCCAAACGTGGAGGCCACGCCGGCAAGCTTATCGATCTTGGCACGCGCCCAGGCACCGGCACCCTTGGCGTTGATAGCCTTGACGACAGAGCCCTCCTCGTTCGCAGCGGTCGCGAAGACCTTGAACTTGGAGTTGGCAAAAATGTCGGTCAGGTCGACCAGGTGCATGCCGTAGCGCGTATCGGGCTTGTCGGAGCCATAGGTGTCCATGGCCTCCCAGTAGTTCATGCGACGCAGCGGCGTGGGCATCTCGACGCCCATGCGGCCGAAGGCGTCGGCCAGGACCTCTTCGAGCGCGCTCATAACGTCGTTCTGGTCCACGAAGGACATCTCGATATCGACCTGGGTGAACTCGGGCTGACGGTCGGCACGCAGGTCCTCGTCGCGGAAGCACTTGGCAACCTGGTAGTAGCGCTCGACGCCACCGACCATGAGCAGCTGCTTCAGAAGCTGCGGGGACTGCGGCAGGGCGTAGAAGTTGCCCGGCTGAATACGGCTGGGAACGATGAAGTCGCGAGCGCCCTCGGGCGTGGACTTGAACAGGGAGGGCGTCTCGACCTCCATGAACTCACGGTTGTGCAGCGCCTCGCGAATGGCAAAGGTAAAGTCGGAGCGCAGCTTGAGGTTGGCCATCATCTCGGGACGACGAAGGTCCAGATAGCGATAGCGCAGACGGGTGTCCTCGCTGGTCTCGATGCCGTCCTCGATCTGGAACGGCGGGGTGACGGACGTGTTGAGCACCTCGGCGTGGTCGGTCAGGACCTCGATCTCGCCGGTCGCGAGCTTGGTGTTGGTGGTCTCCTCGCCACGGGAGCGCACGACGCCGTGGATCTTGATGGGCCACTCGGGACGCATGGTCTCGGCGATCTTAAAGGCGTCGCCGTCGGAGTGCTCGGGGTCGAAGGTGAGCTGCGTGATGCCCTCGCGGTCACGAAGGTCGCAGAAGATAAGGCCGCCGTGGTCGCGGCGACGGCTCACCCAACCGGTGAGGGTGACCTCTTCGCCCACGTTCTCGCGGCGAAGCTCACCGCAAGTACGGGTGTGCATGGAATGCTCGTCGATGGGACGGGTCTGGCTCATACCAGTGATCCTCCTTTATGGATCTGTGCCGCCCCGTGTCGTTCCGGGCGGCGTCGTACAGATTTACCCGGCCTGCGTAAACCGCGCAGCCAGACATGGCGTTCTATGTTATCGCACCTGCGTCGATGTGCCGCGAAAAAGTAGCTCCTGCCCAAAGACTTGACGGAGACGAAACAATTGACGCACCGTGGCCGTCGCCGACGCGCGCCACGTGCGACAATGTGCCCCAATACAACTGCACTCGGAAAGGCCCGCCATGACTGCACGCCTCATCGTTATGGATATCGACTCCACGCTCATCAACCAGGAGGTCATCGACCTGTTGGGCGAGGAAGCCGGCGTGGGCGAGCAAGTTGCACAAATCACCGAACGCGCCATGCGCGGCGAGCTCGACTTTAAGCAGGCGCTCGAGGAGCGCGTGGGGCTGCTTGCCGGCTTGGACAAGAGTGTGTTCGAGCGCACCTTTGAGCGCGTGACGTTTACCCCCGGCGCGCTGGAGCTTGTGCGCTCGGCACACAGCAAGGGCTGGAAGGTCGGCGTGGTAAGCGGCGGCTTTCACGAGGTCGCCGATAAGATCGTGGCCGCCGCGGGCATCGATTTTTGCCTGGCCAACCGCCTGGAAGTCATGGACAGCAAGCTCACCGGCAAGCTGGCGGCAGACATTGTAACCAAGGAGTCCAAGCTCATCCAGCTGCTAGATTGGGCAGTTGAGTGCGGCGTCGATATGGCCCACACCGTCGCAATCGGCGACGGCGCCAACGACATCCCCATGATTCAGGCCGCGGGCACGGGCATCGCGTTTTGCGCCAAGCCTAAGACGCGCGAGGCCGCCCCGTTTGCCATCGACGAGCGCAACCTGATGCTCGCCATGGACATCATCCTGCGCGACTAGTCGATCCGTCTAACAATTGAATCAGTCTGTCCTATAGTTTCCGAACAATTTTGTCTTAGTGTTCGGAAACATACCCTTTGAGTGCTAGACTTTGCGCCGTCGAAGGGAACATATATGGATAAGCGAGATCTTGAGCAATTGCTGAGCGATGTTGCCGGCGGAGCAGTCACCCCTGCCGACGCCCTCACGCGCATCCAGACGGCGCCAACCGCCGATCTGGGTTTTGCGCAGCTCGATCTTTCGCGCGGGGTGCGCCAGGGAGCCGGCGAGGTTGTCTACGGTGCCGGCAAAACCGCCGAGCAAATTGCCGCCATTATCGAAGCGCTGCGCGATGCCGGCCAGGAGCGCATCCTGGTCACGCGCCTGGATGCCGAAAAAGCCGCGGGCACCGCTAAGCTTCTCGGCAACGGCATCGACCTGGGATATGTCCCGGACGCCCAGCTCGCCCTCGTGGGCGGCAAGCCCTCCCCCACCGGCAACGGGCGCATCGTCGTCGCCTGCGCCGGTACGAGCGACCTGCCCGTCGCCGAAGAGGCGGCACTGACGGCCGAGTTCTATGGCAACGAGGTCGACCGCCTCTACGACGTGGGTGTCGCCGGTCTGCACCGTCTGCTCGCGCATGCCGAGGAACTTGCCCAGGCACAGGTGGTCATCGCCATCGCCGGCATGGAGGGCGCCCTGGCGAGCGTTATCGGCGGCCTGGTGAGTTGCCCGGTCATCGCCGTTCCCACCAGCGTGGGCTACGGCGCGAACTTTGATGGCGTGGCCGCGCTGCTCGCCATGCTCAACTCCTGCGCCAGCGGCGTCTCGGTCGTCAATATCGACAACGGCTTTGGTGCCGCCTACCAGGCAAGTCTTATCAATCATCTGAGCGCCGGCACGCCCTGCGCCCGCTAAGGAGCATCCCATGTCCAACCATCAGCACACGCTTATCATCGACGGAACCTCGGGCATCAGCGGCGATATGACCGTCGCGGCCCTGCTCGACCTGGGCGCCAGCGAGGAGCATCTGCGCGAACAGCTCGCCACGCTGCCGGTCGACGGCTTTACGATCGCTGTCACGCGCGTAAACAAGCACGGCATCGACGCCTGCGATTTCGACGTCCAGCTTGCAGAGGGCCTCGAGAACCATGATCACGATATGGCCTGGCTCTACGGCAACGAAGCAGCTGTCGAGCACACACACGAGCATGAGCACCACCATCATGATCATGGCGAGCACGAGCACGAGCACTGCCACGAGCATGACCATGAGGCCCACGGTCATGGCCACGAGGGTCACCATCACGCCCACGGCCATTACCACCGTTCTTTGGCGGACGTCACCGCCATCATCGATGGCTCACGGCTAAGCGATGGTGCCAAGCGTCGTGCCCTCGCCATTTTTTCCGTACTCGCTGATGCCGAGGCAAAGGCTCACGGCAAAACGCCCGACACCGTCCTGTTTCATGAGGTGGGCGCCGCCGACTCCATCGTCGACGTCTGCTCCGTTGCCATCTGCCTCGACGATCTGGGTATTGAGGATATCGTGGTCGAGTCGCTCTCCGAGGGCCACGGAACCATCCGTTGCGCCCACGGCCTTATGCCCATTCCCGTCCCCGCTGTCGTCAACCTGTGTCAGGCGGGCAATATCGCCCTCACGCCTGCACCGGTCGCTGGTGAGCTCGTGACGCCCACGGGCGCTGCCGTCGTCGCCGCACTGCGCACGTCCGAGCACCTGCCGGCCCGCTACCGCATCGAAGCCGTCGGCTACGGCGCCGGCAAACGCCCCTACGAGGGCTGCTCCGGCACGCTCCGTTGCCTGCTTGTTCACGTGGATGCATAGCCTTGGATGCCCGCAAGGAAAAAAGCCGCGCCGCCATCGTCGCAGCATTCTCCGAGCTCCTGCGCGAGGAGGACTACGGCAAGATCACCGTAGGCGACATCATCGCGCGAGCTCACGTAGGCCGCGCGACATTCTACGGTCTCTTTAAGAGCAAAGACGACCTGCTCGCTGAGCTCGTGAGCGACATCTGCACCCACGCCCTCGACGACGATGGCACACCGCTCGACGACCCACTCGTGCAGGTCGAGCATATCCTCAACAACCTCTGGGAACGACGCCAGGGTGTAAGGGCCCTCGTAGCCGGCGCCGGATCACGCGTCTTCGCCGACTGCTTACGCAAGACCATCATGTCACGAGCAGACGAAACCGTCCCTACCGACCCAAACGGCCCCGCCGCCACCATGGACCGAAGCTTCCTACTACACCACATAGCCTCAAGCTTCGTAGGAATGGTCCAATGGTGGGCCTGGCACAACTTCCAAGCAGATAAGGCCGACGTAGCCAAAGACTACCTCTCAGCCATAAAGCCCCTCTTCGGCTAAGTAAGAAGCTCATCCCAAAGCATCACCCCAACCCAAGCCGCCACGAATCCCAAAGTGTCACTCGCGCTTCAACGCCCCTACCAGCAACAAGCCCCTCCCATCCAAATTCAGATATATGTTGGGTTGCTTGTACGAGCGCAGCAAAGACCCCGCAGCCGTCCGCATGGGGTAACTTCCCAGCGCACTCCGCCGGACGAAAGAACCCCC
>URKC01000010.1:0-33522 GCA_900548295.1 uncultured Collinsella sp. | reverse complement strand
AAGCCGCTTCCCTAAAGCCGGGAATCGCAAAGTCGTCGCCCACCAGCAGCGGACGCTTGACCAGCATGCCGTCGGTCGCCAGCAGCTCGTAGCACTCCCGATCCGTCATGCCCGCATCCAGACGCGCCTTCAGGCCCAGCTCTCGATATTTCATGCCCGACGAATTAAAGAAGCGCCGCACCGGCAGCCCCGAACGAGCAATCCAGGTCGCAAGCTCATCAGCCGTGGGATTGTCCAAAACGATATCGCGGTCGATATACTCTACCCCGTGTTCGTCCAGCCATGCCTTAGCCTTCTTACAGGTCGAGCACTTGGGATATTCAACAAACAGTACGGTCATGAGAATCCTCCGAATAAAGATCGGCCAACGCAGGCACACGCCACACGAGGCGCCTTCGCACGATGGCCCAATTGTAGCCCACGGATTACACGCTAAACGAACCGTACCCCGAATCCGCGTTTGATGAACGGCAGCAGCTCCATTGCCTCGGGCTTGATATGGCCCGCAACGTTCATACGCTCGTCACCGGGAAGATCGACCCGAGCAATCTCAAGCTCGCCTTCGTAGCGCCCATAGCCGCTATTGCTCACAGCGATCGACCCCGCCTTTCGCGGCAGGCCGGCTCCGGCATCTGTCGGCACGGAATCCGGCTTATGCGTCGTGCGCGACTCCTGAGACCTAAAGATGAGGACGCTCGAATCGGGCCGGTCGTGATGAATCTGCCCACGTACATAGGCATAACTGGACTCAAGCTCGCATTGCAGGTCCACGTATCCGGCGGAAACTTGAGCAAACTGCGCCCAGCCCGCATCGGAAAGATCGGGGTCGCCGACCAACACAATGTCGCAATCGGCGCCATGTGCGAGCTCAAGCATGTTGAGGGCAACCTTTGACGCGCGACCGCGCTGCGCCTCAACCGTCGGCAGCCCCTCGAATACCGGCCCGCGAACGTTAGCATCACCCGGCACAAAAGCCATGATTTCGAATCCAAGCGCCACAAGACGAAGATTCACCCGAGCAATGTCCTCCAGAGCTAAGCCGGTATAAGGCTTGGGGTAAAAATTGTGGCAGGCGGCAAAACGAGTCACATCGGCACCGGCCTCACGCCACGATGCGATTTCATCAGAACTCACCGTCGATGCATTGACCACAATGCGAAATACACCGGACAGCTCCGCGACCCGCTGGGCGCTAAAGCCATAGTCCAAACGAAGGTATTCCAACCCCAGATCGCGCAGGTCCTCGATGCGCTCAAGCCCGAGCAAATCGCACGTGCGCGGCCCCACATCGGCAATGAGCGCAATGCCGCGGGCGGAAAGCAGCGACAGCACATGACGGACCTTATCGGCATACGCCGCTCCCCCATCCTCGGGAATATGCAGTGAGGTAAACGCATAGCGCGCACCCGCCGCAGCACCACGCTCAATCGTCCGCTCAATATCCTGCAGAGGGCTGGAAAGATAAATCGAAATACCCGTTTTCACGCTTCAACGCTCCTTTAAAAAAGGCCGGCGGAGCAGTTAGCCCCGCCGGCACAACCATAGCATCAAGAGATCTGCGGCACGTCATGACGCTCGAATGACATAGCGCGCAGCATCAGGCTACTCGCCAAAGAACTCGTTGATCTTCTGCTCGTCGACGCCGAAGAACCACGTCAGGACAAAGCCGGCGGCATAGGCAAGCAACATAGCGGCAACGTAGCCGAGCTGCTGGCCAGGAACGACGATCAGCAGGCCAAACAGACCGGAAACGCCCTGAGAAACCGTGCCGATGTGAAGCAGCGCCGCGAGCGCGCCACCAAATCCGGCACCCAGGCAGGCCGTCACAAACGGGCGAACGAGCGGCAGCGTAACAGCATACATCAGAGGCTCGCCCACACCCAGGATTCCAACGGGAATGGACTCGGCGACGTACTTCTTGAGTTTGGCGTTCTTGGTCTTAAAGTACAGCGCCAGACCGGCACCGACCTGGCCGCCGCCAGCCATCATAAGGATGGGCAGCAGGTAATTGATACCCTTGGTAGCGCCGTCGGGATCGTTGAGCATAGCGTGGATCGGCGTGAGCGCCTGATGCAGGCCGACGGACACCAGCGGCAAGAAGCCTGCCGACAGGATATAGCCGCCCAGGACGCCCAGCTTCTCGAAGATAAAGGTCAAAACGCTAAAGATGGCAGTCGTCAGCCATGCGCCAACCGGCTGGATGACGAGCATCAGAGCAAAGGCGCCGATGATGAGCACCAGCAACGGGGACAGGAACGTGTCGAGTGCGTTGGGCATAACCTTGCGAATCTGACGCTCCATCCAGGCAAAAAATGCACCAGCGATGAGAGCCGCGATCATGCCGCCCGCTGCGGGGTTGTACTGCGCATTGGTAAGCGGCAGCAGAATGGCAGTGGCAGGATCAGCCGCGCCAGGCGCAAGCAGGGGCATGGCACTGTTGGCGATACACATCATGCCGGCGATGCCGCCCAGCGCAGCGGAGCCACCAAACTCACGTGCCGCGTTATAGCCCACCAAGATGGGCAGATAGGCAAACAGGGCCCAGCCCATGGAACGAATGCCCTGGTACCACCACTCGCCTGCAAGCGCGCCTGCCGTCGAGACGTTAATGACGTTGCAGATACCGTTGATGAGGCCAGCCGCAATGATGCCGGGAAGCAGGGCGACGAAGACATTGGAAATCTTCTTGAGGAAGGCCTGAACCGGCTTGGACTCGTACTTGGCCTTCTGCGCGGCCTTGTTTGTGGCCGCAGCGTCAACCACGCTCTCGTCAGCAACGCCTTTCGCAAGGCCGGTGAGCTTGGAGAACTCCTCGAGCACCTTATTCACCTTGCCCGGACCCAGCACGATCTGCATCGTGTCGTCCTCGACCAGGCCCATCACGCCGTCGAGTGCCTTAATACCCTCCGTGTCGACGTTGCCCGTGTCTTTGACGGTCACGCGCAGGCGCGTCATGCACGCCGCGTTTGCGAGCACGTTGTCTTTACCGCCCAAAAGGTCCAGCAGCTTTTGAGCCAGCTCTTTGTTCGTCATAACTCCTCCTTGTATTGGGTATCTCATCTGGATGTCATATCAGCTCACGCCGCGCACCTATTGGGCATCGGCATTGCTCTTCTCATGGCCACTCACCGCAACACGGACATGGCCGCGCGCCCGCTCAAGAGCTACCGCAGCCTGCTCGGCATCGCAGTCCAGCAGTACCGAGACAATAGCGGTTTTTACGTGGCCGTCGGCATCTACAAGCGCCCGAACAGCGCGCTCGCGCGTGCAGCCAGTCGCCTCCATCACGATGTTCTGTCCGCGCACCACCAACTTCTCGTTCGTCTGCTGCACGTCGACCATCAGGTTTTGGTATACCTTGCCGATCTTGACCATGGCACCGGTCGAAATCATGTTGAGGATGAGCTTTTGAACCGTTCCCGCCTTGAGCCTCGTTGAGCCGGTCAGCACCTCGGGACCAGGCACGGGCTCAATGGCAAGATCTGCGCTCTCCCCGATCTTCGACCCTTGGTTGCAGGCAATTGCAATGGTCTTGCACCCAATTGCCTTGGCGTACACAAGGCCGCCCACCACATAAGGAGTACGGCCGCTTGCTGCCAGGCCAACGACAAAATCCTTGTCCGAGAGTCCACGCTCTCGCAGGTCGTTCGCGCCAAGCTCCTCGCTGTCTTCGGCACCTTCGACAGCCTTGATAAACGCCGTCTCGCCTCCGGCAATGAGCCCGACAATCAGATCGGGTGACACGCCAAACGTGGGCGGACACTCCGAAGCGTCGAGTACGCCCAGACGACCGCTGGTGCCTGCGCCCATGTAAAAGACGCGCCCACCGCGCTCGAGTGCCTCAGCAGCCCAGTCGATTGCTGTGGCAACCTGGGGCAGCACTTTTGTGACCGACTGGACGGCACGAAGATCCTCATCGTTCATCGTCGTGACGATTTGCAGCGATGTCATCGTATCGAGGTCCATTGACCTTTGATTACGCTGTTCGGTCGTGAATTTTGTTAAATCGAGCATTTCATTCACCTCATCTTTCCTGTTTCTCGATGTAGTTTTGCTTAATGACATGCGTCGCCCGTTCGTAGTCGCTGGCAACGTAAGCAGCGTACAGGGCATCGACAACCATAAGCTGGGCCATACGCGAAGCCATGGCACCGCTGCGGACCAAGGGCTCACTCGCAGCGACGCCGAGCACGGCATCGGCCATGGTGGCAAGCTTGGATGATCCATCTACTTTGGTCACGGCCACAACGGGACAGTTGTGGCGTTGGGCCTCGGCGGTGCAGTCCAGCACCTCTTGCGTCAAGCCCGAGTAGCTAAAGGCGATTGCCATATCGCCCTCATGCATGTTCTTGGCACACAAGAGCTGAACATGCCAGTCGTCGTACAGATGGCACTCCTTGTCGACACGCATGAGCTTTTGCGCCAGATCGTGCGCGACCAAACGAGAGGCACCGATACCGAACAGATTGACCGCACGTGCCCGCTTAAGATAGGCCGCACATCGCTCCAAGACGGTGTAATCGAGCGTTCGCGCCGTCGCTTCGATCGTGCGCACGTTGCTTTTCATCACCTTCCCCACGATACGTTCGACGCTGTCATCCATGGAGATGTCCTCGAGGGCAACGTCTTTCTTGTCACCCAAGAGCGCCAGCTCGGCAATCAGTTCGCGCTGGAACTCCTTGTAGCCCGCAAAACCCAAGCGCTTGCAAAAGCGCAAAATGCTCGAGGGCGAGGAGAACGTGGCATCGGCAAGACCGCGGACGGACAGCCCGACCACCTCGTGCGGATGAGCGCTTACATATGCGATGACATTGCGTTCCGCCGGGCTCGCGCTGAGCTCACGCTCGCGAAGCCGCAAAAGCAATCCGTTTGCCATCTCAAACACCTCCGTTGAGAAGAATTAAAGACCAACGAACGATTCGTACCGGATATAAACAGCTTTTACGGTACATTGTGCCGAATCGTGGCGCACAAAGGGCGAGCGTTCTACCGCTCGCCCCTCAAATCCGACCGCTCGGAAATACGCGCGACACAAAATGATTCAACGAGGTCGCATTATCGGTAACAGGGCTGTTACCGATACCGCCTCGCGTGGGCGCCAATCGGACGTGCCGCAAACCCCTACCCCGACTCGCGCATCCAGCGATCGAACGTCCCCACGCACACGCCCAGGCGCTTTGCCGCCTGGCTGCGGGTAATATCGCCTGCCTCATAGCTATCGCGCACCAGCTCAAACTGAGGAGGGCACGGCTTGCGAGGTCGACCGAAACGGACCCCTCGCGCCCGCGCCGCTGCAATTCCCTCCGCCTGGCGCCGATGGATATTCTCGCGCTCCACCTGCGCCACGTAGCTCAGCAGTTGCAGCACTATATCGGCAATCAGGGTGTTGGTCACATCCGGCGCGCCGCTGGCCCTGGCGCGCGTGTCAAGCAATGGCATGTCCAACACCACAATGGCAACTCCGAGCTCCTTGGTAATGCGTCGCCATTCCTCAAGAATCTCGGAGTAATTACGACCAAGTCGGTCGATAGAAAGCACCACCAGCACGTCCCCGTCTCCCAGGACGTGCAGCAGCTCGCGATAACGCGGTCGATCGAAGTCCTTGCCGCTCGCATGGTCGGCATAAATATTCGCCGAGCCCACGCCATAGGCGCCCAGCGCATCCAGCTGCCGATTAAGATTCTGATCGCGCGAACTCACCCGCGCATAACCGTACACCGTCGCCATCTCATCCCCGCTTTCTTGTAAACCTGCCAAAAAGGGACAGGTTTATTTTGGTAGGTTTTACCTCTCAAATAGCAGGTAAGCGGGCGGCCGAGCAGAGGGCAAGGTGGCCACGATTCAAATGCGGAGGGCGGCCCCGAAAGACCGCCCTCCGCTCTCCCGCCACGAGTCGGGATTTAGCTAATGGATAAGCTTAAAGTCCAAGTGCCCGCGCGTGGTATTGACGCGCGAGACCTCGATGATCACACGCTGCCCCAGCTCGTAACGGGTGCCCGTGTCGGCACCTGTGAGCGTGAGCGCGTCCTCGTCGAACTCGAACCACTCGTTGCCCAGGCTCTTGATGGAAACCAAGCCTTCGACCTGCGTCAGGTCCAAGCGCACAAAGAGCCCCATGCTGCTAACCCACGAGACCGTTCCGGCATAGCGCTCGCCCAGGCGATCCTCGTAGTACTGGGCAATTTTGATTTTTTGCGTCGCATGGCTGGCGGCGTCGGCCGCGCGCTCGGCATCGCTGCACGCACGGCAAATTTGCGGCAGAATGCGCGGAAGCGACTCCCGGCCTTTTCCGATTAGCCTGGGCGTACGCACTAAGGCGTCTTTTCCACCCAGCTGTTCGTATGCCAACTGCAGTTTGAGCACGCGGTGCACCACCAGATCGGGGTAGCGACGGATGGGACTCGTAAAGTGACAGTAGCACGGCGCGGCGAGCGCAAAGTGGCCCTCGTTACGCGGTTTGTACAGCGCACGCTGCATGCTGCGCAGAAGCAGCGTGTTGACGAGCGGTGCGTTGGCCGTACCGGCGGCAGCATCAACTGCAGCCTGTAGCTCATCGGGACTCCCCAGGGCAATACCGGCAGCACGGCGATCGTCGATGATGCCTAGCTGCGCCAGCGCAACGGCGGCACCGTGCAGGCTATCGGGGCTCGGATCCTCATGCACGCGATAGCAGGCCTCGATATCACGGTCTGCCAGCCACTCTGCAACGCACTCGTTGGCGAGCAGCATGGCTTCCTCGATAAGCGACGTAGCACACGAACGCTCACGCGCGACAATCTGCACGGGTACTCCGTCCTCATCCAATAGAGCGCGGATCTCGGCCGTGTCAAAATCGACTGAGCCGCGGGCGCGACGAATGCGACGGCGAAGTTCGGCGAGTTCGTTGGCGGCGACAAGGAAATCGCCGAGGTCGACGTTGTAGCCGCGGGCGGCCTCCTCGCACGCAAGACCGCGCTCAAGCGCTTCCTCGCGCGAGGTCTCGGCAGCCGCAACATCCTCGGCCGCACCCTCCAGCACCGAATACTCAACCGCGCCGGCACGCACCAGCAGCGCCTCGGCGCCGTCATAATCCATGCGCACACACGAGCGAATCACGCTGGGGTACGGATCGTAATGGCGAACGTGGCCCTGCGCATCGAGCTCAATGTCAACGGTAAACGCCAGACGGTCCTCGTCAGGGCGAAGCGAGCACAGGTCACAGGACAGGCGTTCGGGCAGCATGGGAAGCACGCGATCGGCCAGATACACCGATGTCGTACGATGGCGAGCCTCAAGATCGATATGCCCGTCCCAAGCCACATAGTGAGAAACGTCAGCGATATGCACACCCAGTTTGTAGCCGCCCCCGGGTGTGCGCTCCAGCGAAATGGCATCGTCAAAGTCACGCGCGTCGACCGGGTCGATCGTGATGACAAAGCGGTCGCGCAGGTCGCGGCGAAGCGGATCTTTAAGCGCCGCGGTCACATCGAGCGAAAGTCCCTCGGCCTCGTCCAGCGCGGCCTCGGGATAGCTATCGGTATAGCCGTAACGCGCCATCACATATTGAACGCCCAAATCGGGCGCGTCATCTCCGCCAATGCGGCGCTCGATCGTCACGGTGCCCGATTCCAGGCGCGTCGGGTAGGTCAAAATGCGCGCGACAACGGCATCACCCGGGTGGACGCCCAGACAATCCGCCGAGGTATCCTCGGGCAGAATGAAGAAGTCGGCCTTCAGACGCGAATCGAGCGGCTCGATCACACCAAGCGGACCGGCGGTCTGGTACGTGCCCACCACGCTTATGGCTGCGCGCTCAACCACGCCTTCGATCACGGCGCGCCGTTCACCGTGTGGGCTGTTCTTAATGCTCACGGCAACGGTATCTCCATCCATGATCTCGCGCTTACCGCGACCCATGACCTTGTAGTCGCCGTTTTCGGTTACAACGTAGGCGCTATGCTCATGGAGCTGCACGCGTCCGGTCAGGCTCGGACGGCGTTCGCTGCGCACCGGCCCGCGCTTATTGCGAGCTCCACGCTTATGCTTATTATTGCGCCCCATGGCGCCTCCTAACTATCGATGGTCGTTTACACCCCAAGAGTCTACCCAAATGGTCCTTAGGGGGCGGAGGAAAACGGATCACATAGATAGACCAGCGCCACGATGATCCGCAATCCTGCCGTTCCCTAGGGATCAAAAAACGGGCCGCCCCATAAGAGACGACCCGTTGGAAGGGGTGAATTCCAGGCATGCCTACACGCGCAGGTAGCGGCGCATGGCGATGGCAGAACCAAAGAGACCGATAATCACGCCGACCAGAATCAGCGCAGCATAGGTCACCAGGTAGTACTGCATCGGCAGGGCAAACGACATCCAGCCGATGCTCTCCTGCAGACGCGGAATCATCAGATTACGCAGCAGCTCCAGAACACCGATGGAAAGCAGCGAGCCCAAAATGGCCTGCAGTACGCCCTCGGTGATAAACGGGCCACGAATGAAGCCGTTGCTGGCGCCGACCAGACGCATAATCGCAATCTCACGACGACGCGCCGTGATGGACAGGCGAATCGTGTTGTTGATGAAGATGAATGCGATAAAGGTCAGAAGGCCAACGAGCACCACGGCGGCGATGCGGATGTAGTTGGTCACCTGGAACAGGCGGCTCACTTCCTCCTGGCCGTACAGCACGCTCGCGTTGACGTCGCCGTCATCCGCGATCTTCTGGAAATCGGCATTCTTCTTGAGCTTCTTGGCCGTGCTTTCGACCTGAGACGGATCGTCCATCTCAATCGCGAACGAGGCCGGAAGCGGGTTCTGGCCGTCGAGCGCACTCATGGTGGCATCGGCGTTGCCCGACATCTTGCTCGTATACTCGGCCAGCGCGTCGTCCTTATCCTTATAGGTCACGGACTTGACGTTACTCCACGTCTTGAGCTCGGCCTCAAAGGCCTGGACGTCCGCCTGGTCGGCATCATCGCTGATGAATGCGTTGATAACAACCTGATCCTCGACGGTGCCGATCACGGAGTTCAGCATCGCGGAGCCCATAATGAACAGACCGATGATAAACAGCGAAAGGAAAATCGTGATGACGGCGCCGAGCGAGGTAGTCCAGTTACGGAAGAAGTGGCTGATTGCCTCTTTGAAGGAGTAGCCCACGTTAGTTGGTGCCATAGTTGCCGTAACCTCCCCTCTCCTGGTCGCGGATAACGTGGCCGCCCTCGAGGGCGATCACGCGACGGTGCATGCTATCGACCATCTCGCGGTCGTGCGTGGCGACGATCACGGTGGTGCCGGTGCGGTTAATACGCTCGAGCAGCTTCATGATGCCCAGCGAGATCGCCGGGTCGAGGTTGCCCGTCGGCTCGTCGCAGATCAGCAGCGGCGGACGGTTGACCATAGCGCGGGCGACGGCAACGCGCTGCTGCTCGCCACCGGAAAGCTGGTCGGGCAGCGAGTCCATCTGATCGGCCAGACCGACCAGGCGCAGCACCTCGGGCACCTGACTGCGAATGACGCCCTTGGGCTTGCCGATGCACTGCAGGGCAAACGCCACGTTTTCGTAGGCGGTCTTTTGCGGCAGAAGCTTAAAGTCCTGGAACACGGCGCCAATCTGGCGGCGCAGGAACGGAACCTTGCGGTTCTTGATCTTCATGAGGTCCTGACCGGCAACCAGGATGCGGCCACTCGTCGGCTTGACGTCGCGGTTGAGCGTCGATAGCAGCGTGGTCTTACCCGAGCCGGAGTGACCGACCAGGAAGACGAACTCGCCCGGATAGATCTCGATGTTGATATCGTCGAGCGCGGGCTTGTTGGGCTGTGCCGGATAGATCTTGGTGACATGCTCCATAAGGATGACGGGCTCGACACCGGCCTGCTTGGCCATCTTCTTGCGGCTGGCCTGCGGATCGATGGGCGCAAACACCGACGTAAAATCGGGATTGTTGAGCGCGTTATCGAGGCTTGCGACCTCGGCGGCCTGATCGCTCTCGACCACCGGGGCAGCAGGCTGCGTGGGATCGGGAATAGCGGCAAAGAGACCGGACTGCGCAGGCTGAGGAACCGGCGTCGCAGGGGCCATGGGGTCGGGAATGCCGGCCATGGTAGGCTGCGGCGTGGCGGCGCCAGCCTGAGGCTGCTCCACGCGAGCGGTCACGGCCTGAACGGGCTCAAAACCCGCCGTGCCGGAAAGCGCGACATCGCTGGTGGGATTGTAGGCAAAGGGATCGGATGCCGGCTGTGCCTGATCTGCCGGCTGATCGGGGGCCTGAGCAACAGGCTGGCCCTCTGAATCCGGAGTGGCGAAACGACTGCCCTGGACGCCCGTCTGCGTCTTGGGGGCATCATCGCCCGCACCGGAGGTACGGAAGTGGTTACCCACTGGTGCTCCTTATCGTCGTGCGTTTAAACTACATGAGCGCTTTGTATTTTAGCAGCATTAGCTTTACTGCACATAAGAAGCATGGCGGGGTTTGGGTCTCACCGACCGGGCGCAGGGTTACCTCCCAAATCGTCCTCGCGCATGGCCGGCATTTGTCCTGCTCCTGCGGAGCTGCGGACAAACGCCGGCCTGCGCTGCGGAAAGATTTGGGAGGTAACCCTGCGCCCGGCCTGCGGCTACTATGGGGCCGACGCACCAACTTGAGATGCTGCGCATACAAAATTGGAAGGGTCTGAATTGCACTTTGTTGGGATGGGCTCGTTTCCCCATGGGAACTTTGCTTGGCAGGACTCTAATATAAATTCAGCATAAACAGGGGCACCCTCTTTGAGGACGCCCCTGTTCTGGCTTGTTTGCGGTTGTCGACGCGATACTTTGCCTCGTCTTGCCTTATGCCAAGAACTCCTTGGTGGTCGCCACGATGTTGGCGGCGTCCAGGCCGTACTTGTGCAGGAGCTCGGCACCCGGGCCGGACTCGCCGAAGGTGTCGTTGACGCCAATCTTCTTGAGCGGCGTCGGGCACTGCCCACACAGAACGTCGGCAACGGCGCTGCCCAGGCCACCGATCACGGAGTGCTCCTCGACGGTCACGACGTGGCCGGTCTTGGTGGCGCTCTTGACGATCAGGTCGGCATCGATGGGCTTGATGGTGTGCATGTTGATGACCTCGGCATCGATGCCCTCGGCAGCGAGCTGCTCGGCGGCCTCGAGGGCCTCGCCAACCATTAGGCCGCAGGCGATGATGGTGACGTCGGTGCCCTCGCGCATGACGATGCCCTTGCCTACCTCGAACTTGTAGGTCTCGGGGTCGTTGATGACCGGCGAGGCCAGACGGGCAAAGCGCATGTATACGGGGCCGTCGCACTCGTAGGCGGCGCGCGTCACGGCACGAGCCTCCACGTCGTCGGCGGGAACGATAACGGTCATGCCGGGGATGACGCGCATGAGAGCGATATCCTCGCAGCACTGGTGCGTGGCGCCGTCCTCGCCCACCGAGATACCGGCGTGCGTGGCACCGATCTTAACGTTAAGGTGCGGATAGCCGATGGAGTTGCGGACCTGCTCAAAGGCGCGGCCAGCGGCAAACATGGCAAAGGTGCTCGCGAAGGCGACGCGGCCGGTGGTCGCGATACCGGCGGCAACACCCATCAGGTTGCTCTCGGCAATGCCCACATCGAAGAAGCGGTCGGGGCAGGCTGCCTTAAACTTGCCGGTCTGCGTGGCGGCGGCCAGGTCGGCGTCGAGGACCACAAAGTCATCGTGCTCGTTGGCGAGCTCGACGAGGGCCTCGCCGTAGCTTACGCGCGTGGCGATTTTCTTGACGTCTGCCATCCTAGAGCTCCTCTCCGGCGGCCGTGAGCTCTGCCATGGCCTGCTCAAACTGTTCATCGTTGGGGGCCTTGCCGTGCCAACCCACCTGGTTCTCCATAAAGGAAACGCCCTTGCCCTTGGTGGTCTCGGCGATGATGGCGGTCGGCTGACCCTTGGTGGCGCGGGCCTCGGCAAAGGCGGCGCGGATCTGATCGAAATCGTTGCCGTCGGCGAGCTCCACCACGTGGAACTTGAAGGCGCGGAACTTGTCGGCGAGCGGCATGGGGTCGTTGACCTCCTCGACGGGGCCGTCGATCTGCAGGCCGTTGTGGTCGACGATCACGCAGAGGTTATCGAGCTGCTGGTTGCCGGCAAACATGGCGGCCTCCCAGACCTGGCCCTCCTCGCTCTCGCCATCGCCCAGCAGGGCGTACGTGCGGTAAGTATCGCCCCAGTGCTTGGCGGCAACCGCCATGCCCACAGCGGCGGAGATGCCCTGACCAAGCGAGCCGGTGGACATATCGATGCCCGGGGTGTCGTTCATGTTGGGGTGACCCTGCAGGTGGCTGCCGATGTGGCGCAGCGTCTCGAGATCCTCCTTGGGGAAGAATCCGCGCTCGGCGAGCGCGGCGTACAGACCAGGCGCGCAGTGACCCTTGGAAAGCACGAAGCGATCGCGGTCGGCCTTGCGGGGGTCGGCCGGGTCGACGTTCATTTCCTCAAAGTACAGATAGGTCATGATGTCGGCAGCGCCGAGCGAACCGCCCGGATGGCCAGACTTGGCAGCGTGCACGCCGGTGACGATGCCCTTCCTTACCTCGTTGGCAACCTTTTTGAGCTCTTCGTCGCTCATTGTGCCTTCCTTTCATCCTCTTAAGACAAGATGCGCACGGCACGGAAAGGTAGTCCCAACACAGCCGCGATGCACGTACGTCATTCATTATGCTGGAAACTGATGGCTTTACCAGACTTTTTATCATTATTTGAGCAATTTAGCAGGCAGTCCCGCAGATGAAACGGTTTATCAATGTGAACGTCTTTTGGATGGAACGCAGTCGGCCCTACGCGTTAATGTCCTTGAATCCCTCACCGAAGGTTTCCGTAACGTCGGCAACCGTCACAATGGCGTGAGGATCGCGCTCGCGCACGATCGTTTTGAGGGTGTTGAGCTCGCGGCGGCTCACAATGACCATGATCACCGGCTTCTCGGCGCCCGAGTACATGCCGGTCGCCTTAAACTTGGTGCAGCCGCGACCCAGGCCATACATGATGTCGGCCGCGATATCGGGAAACTTGTCCGAGATGATGAGCACCATACGGCGCCTGTTGCCGCCGTCGACCACGGCATCGATCACGTAACCGCTAATGACCATCGAAAGGCCCGCATACAGCGCGTTTTCGACCGAAAAGACCGGGGCCGACAGCGCGCACACGGCAACATCGATCGCCATGACGGTGGAGCCCACCGGTAGTGACGTATTGCGCGAGATAATCTGACCGATGGTGTCAGAGCCGCCAGTGTTGGCACCGGCGCGTAGCACCATGCCGTAGCCAATGCCCGTGATAATGCCGCCCCACATAGCGGGCAGCATCAGGTCGGCATGTGCCAGCGGCGCCACAAACGGAGCGAACAGGTCGGTGAAGAAGCCCAGCAGCACAAAGCCCGTCGCCGTCTGGACCACGTAGAACATGCCCCCCTCGCGCATAACGACCAGCAGCAGCAAGGCATTCATCACGATGGTTTGAATACCGACAGGCAGCGAGATGCCATGCGAGGCGCCGACCGCCTGGATAATCGTGGCGAGACCCGTAACGCCGCCGGCAGCAAGACCGTTGGGAATCAAAAACAGGTCCGTCGCGATAGCTGCCAGGGCGCAGCCAAACATGATCTTGGGCAAGTCATGAAAGAAGTTCAGCGAAAGAATGCACTTGATGTCCAGACGATATGCCATGCTGCCTCCCTCAAAAAAGCGCACCCAAATGAGTGCGCTTTGAACTTCTTGCTGTATTCGATTCTACCGATTCACCGAGCAAATACCACCCCCTGCGAAGTGTTTGCATCGACCCGGAGCCAACCATGTGCCTAGGCGTCCGAGCCTTCCGCACCGGCGTTGCCGGTAGCCCAGCGATGGTAGCCAATAACAAACGGGTCCAGGTCGCCATCGTCAAGAACGGCCTCGACATTGCTGGTCTCCACGCCCGTGCGTAGGTCCTTGACCATCTGGTACGGGTAGAGCACGTAGCTGCGAATCTGGTTGCCAAAACCAATCGTGGTCTTGGGTCCGCGGATCTCATCGAGCGCCTCGGCACGCTTCTCAAGCTCAATCTCGTACAGGCGAGCCTTGAGGATCTGCATGCACGCGGCCTTGTTCTGGATCTGGCTGCGCTCGTTTTGGCAGGTGACCACAATGCCGCTGGGGAAATGCGTCACGCGCACGGCGGAGTCGGTGGTGTTAACGCCCTGGCCGCCCGGGCCGCTCGCGTGGTACACGTCCACGCGGATGTCATCGGGACTGATCTCGATGTCGATATCATCGGGTAGCACGGGGATGACCTCGACGCCGGCAAACGTGGTCTGGCGGCGCTTCTTGTCGTCGGTGGGGCTAATGCGCACCAGACGGTGGACGCCGGCCTCGGCGCGCAGCATGCCAAATGCGTCCTTGCCCTCGACAGTAAAGGTCGCGCGGTCGATGCCGATGACCTCGGCTGCGGGACAGTCGTTGATGGTGACCTTCCAGCCGCGACGCTGGCAGTACTTCATGTACATCTTAAAGAGCATGAAGGTCCAGTCCTGGGCCTCCAGACCACCCTGTCCGGGCTTGATGGTCACAATGGCATCGCCGTGATCGAATTCACCGGTAAACCAGCTCGAAAGCTCAAGCTCGTCGATAGCGCGGGCCAGGCGTTCTGCCGTAGCGGCAGCCTCCTCGCGCAATGCGGCGGCATCGGGGTCATCCCCCATCTCCTCGGCAAGCTCCAGCGCGGCGCGGGCATCGGAAAGCTCGCCGCGCGCGGTGTCCACGGCAGCGATATCTTCCTTGGTACGCGCGATCTCCTCCATGGTGGCACGGGCGGCGTCGGCGTCATCCCAAAAGCCAGGGGCAACACTTTTGGCCTCGAGCTCGGTCACGCGCGTGCGCTTTTCGTCCAAATGGAGATACGACTCGACCTCGCCGAGCCGGTCCGCGAACGCGTCCAGCTCGGCGGGCGTTACCTCTAAAGCCTCAGCCATTAACGATTCCTGCCGTGGCAGTACTTAAACTTCTTGCCGCTACCGCAGGGGCACGGGTCGTTGCGGCCCACGTTGACGTACGGATCGTCGCTCTCGGACTTGCGATAGGTGGTCACCTTGCCACCGTTGTTGACGGCAGCCGGTCCGCCCTGGACAGCCGTGCGGGCCTGCACCTGCGCCTGCTTGCGCAGCACCGAGTCGCCGTTATCACCATCGACCTCGGCAGGACCGGAGAAGCGCGCGCCCTCGAGCGCGGGCTCTTCCTTGTGCTCCACGGCACGCGGGGCAGCCTTGATCTCGATGCGCAGAACCGTGCGCAGGTAATCCTCATACATGGTATCGACGAGTATCTGGAACGCGCCGTAGGCCTCGGTCTTGTACTCAACCAGCGGGTCGCGCTGGCCAAAGCCGCGCAGCCCGATGCCGGTCTTAAGGTAGTCCATCTCCTGCAGGTAGTTCATCCAGCGGGTATCGATGACGCGCAGCATGACCTGAGTGTTGAGCTCGCGCATCAGGTCCTCGCCCAAGCGCTCGGCTTTCATGTTGTAGCACTTCTCTACGTAAGCCAGGACATCGGCAGCTAGGGCCTCATAATCCTCGTCGGGGAACTTCGGCGTATCGATGTGGCCGGTGAGCTCCACAACCCACTTGCGCAGGCCCTCCAGGTCGCGCTCGCCATCGTGACTGTCCTTGGTGCAGAACTCCTGCACGCAGCGGTACACGGTATCGTGCATGACCTCGGTGATGTGGTCGGTCAGATCCTTGCCGTCCAGAATCTTGTTGCGCTCGGCGTAGATGACCTGGCGCTGCTTGTTCATGACGTCGTCGTACTCAAGGACGCTCTTACGCATGGAGAAGTTGATGCTCTCGACCTTGTGCTGGGCGTTCTCGACGGCCTTGGAGATGATCTTGTGCTGGATGGGCATGTCGTCGCCCATGTCGGCCGTGACCATCATCTTGGAGACGCGGTCCATCTTGTCGCCGCCGAACAGGCGCATGAGGTCGTCCTCGAGCGACAGGTAGAACTGGGTCTCGCCTGGATCGCCCTGACGGCCGGAACGGCCGCGCAGCTGGTTGTCGATACGGCGGGACTCATGGCGCTCGGTGCCGATGACGGTCAGGCCGCCGGCGGCAAGCACGCGCTCGCGCTCGGCCTTGCAAGTCTCCTTGGCCTCGGCGTTAAACTGCTCGAGCTGCTCGGGCGTCACGTCCTCCATGGTCAGGCCCTCGTACTCCAGGCGCTCGCGCACCAGCTCGTCGGGGTTGCCGCCCAGCAGGATGTCGGTACCACGACCGGCCATGTTGGTGGCGATGGTCACGGCGCCGTAGCGTCCGGCCTGGGCAACGATGTGGGCCTCGCGCTCATGGTGCTTGGCGTTGAGGACCTCGTGAGCGATGCCGCGCTTGGTAAGGGCGGCGGACAGCTTCTCGGAGCTCTCGATGGAGACGGTGCCCACCAGGACCGGCTGGCCCTTGGCGTGACGCTGCTCGACATCGTCGGCGACGGCGTTGTACTTGGCCTGAATGGTGCGGTACACCAGGTCCTCGTGGTCCACGCGCTGCACGGGCTTGTTGGAGGGGATGACCTCGACGGGCAGCTTGTAGATCTCGCGGAACTCGGCATCCTCGGTAAGTGCCGTGCCGGTCATGCCGGAGAGCTTGTCATACAGACGGAAGTAGTTCTGCAGGGTGATGGTGGCCAGGGTCTGGTTCTCCTCGCGTACGAGCACGCCCTCTTTGGCCTCGATGGCCTGGTGCAGGCCCTCGGAGTAACGGCGACCTTCCATAATGCGGCCGGTGAACTCGTCGACGATCTTAACCTCGCCGTTGGTGACCACGTACTGCTTGTCGCGGTGGAACATGTACTGGGCCTTCAGCGCCTGCTGCAGGTGGTTGACCAGCTGACCCGAAAGGTCGGCGTAGATGTCATCGATACCCAGGCGGCGCTCGATCTTCTTAAGACCGCGCTCGGTGGCGGCGATGGTGTGCTTGGCCTCGTCCATGACGTAGTCGCCCGTGGGTTCAACGTCCTCGGTGGCGGTAAGCATGTCGTGCGACACGTCCTCGCCGCGCTCAAGGCCACGCACGGCACGCGCGAAGTCCTTGTAGGTACTGGCGGACTTGGTGCCAGCGCCCGAGATAATGAGCGGCGTCCTGGCCTCATCGATCAGGATGGAGTCAACCTCGTCGACGATGGCGTAGTTGTGGCCGCGCTGCACGCGCTGCTCGGGACGGGTAACCATGTTGTCGCGCAGGTAATCAAAGCCGAACTCGGAGTTGGTGCCGTAGGTGACGTCGGCCTGGTAGGCCGGGCGCTTGAGCTCGAGCGGCATGTTGTTCTGGAGCAGACCGACGGTCATGCCCAGGTACTTATAGATGCGGCCCATCCACTCGGAGTCGCGCTTGGCAAGGTAATCATTGACAGTAACGACGTGCACGCCCTTGCCGGCAATAGCGTTGAGATAGCCGGCCAACGTGGAGACGAGGGTCTTGCCTTCGCCAGTCTTCATCTCGGCGATGTGGCCCTCGTGCAGCGCCATGGCGCCGATGAGCTGTACATCAAAGTGACGCATGCCCATGGTGCGCTTGGAAGCTTCGCGCACGGTAGCAAAGGCCTCGGGGAGCATGTCGTCGAGCGACTCACCGTTGGCGTAACGCTCACGGAACTTATCGGTCTGGCCGCGGAGTTCCTCCTCGGTCATCTTCTCAAACTGGGGCTCAAGACCGTTGATCTGGTCGACGATCTTGTAGTAGCGCTTAAGGTCCTTATCGGATCCAAAGGACAGCAGCTTTGACATGAATCCCATGTGGTTTTCCTTTTTGGCCATCGCCCACGCCGTGCAGCGGCGGGCGAGTTAAACACAGATGATTGTACTTTAGCCAAACAAGGCGCGGCCTATACGGTCGACCTCGACCGCCACGTAATAACTATGACCAACCTGCCACAATGGGACAGGTTTATTTTGGCAAGTTTTATCTGAGCAAACGCCGTCTCTCTGCCATTTGGTGCCACGGGGACAGGTTAGCTTGCACCAATAAAAAGAAAAGGGCCGCGCACCCGAACGGATGCACGGCCCTTATGCCATGAATGCGAGCGATTCCGCGGCGAGCTAGTTACTCAGCAGCCTCGGTGGTCTCGGCCTCTGCAGCGGCCTCCTCAACGGGAGCCTCTGCAGGAGCCTCGGCGGCCTGCTTGGCAGCCTCCTCGGCAAACTTAGCGGCACGCTTAGCCTTCTCGGCAGCCTTAGCCTCAGCGGCGGCCTTGCGAGCAGCCTCGGCCTCAGCAGCCTTGGCGGCCTTGGCAGCCTTGGCCTCCTCAGCCTTCTTGAGCTGGGCGGCAGCGGCGCCACCGAACTTGTCGGCGAAGCGCTGGACGCGTCCACCGGTGTCGACGAACTTCTGCTGGCCGGTGTAGAACGGGTGGCACTCGTTGCAAAGCTCGACCTTCATCTCGGACACGGTAGCGTGCGTCTTGAAGGTGTTGCCGCAGGAGCACGTCACCGTGCACTCGACATATTGGGGATGGATACCCTGCTTCATGGTAGGACTCCTTATTGGTCAGGCGCTGGTTACCGATCAGCGCATAAGGCGTCTTGGTTTCCGACCAAGACAACAAACTCGGCTATGGTACCACGGCGCCGCGCGTCCCACAAAAGGTTCACGGTCTTTTCGGAACGACACGAGCTGGACCTTAAATATCAACTTCATCCGAACACTCCCCCACATTCATCTCTCGTATGTATCGAGGTATTCCTGCTTGAGCGTCTGCGAGGACGACTTGATCTTTTCCACGAGCGTGCCGGCTTCGATGAAGTAGAACGAGTTGGTAAGGTCTGCCAGGTCGTCGAGTAGATGGCTTGAAATGAGCACGCTGCGTCCCCGCGCCACTTCGCTGCGCATCGCGTCGCAGGAGGTTTTCCGCTTTCCCGGATCGAGGCCGTTCAGCGGTTCATCGAGGATGAGGTACGGGCAATCGGTCGCTATCGCCATGGCAAGCTTTACCTGCTGCTTCATTCCTGTCGAGAGTTTACGGGTCGGCTTGTCGAGATATGGGGAGATTCCGAGGGAGTCGCAGAGCGAGTCGATGTCGGCGGCCGATTTCCACGCCTCCCTAACGAAAGCAAGGTGCTCGATGGCCGATAGCGTGGGATAGAGATCCGTGCCGCCTGAAGAGCTCAGGTAGACGAGTTCTGCAAATTCGGCTGATTGACGTTGGCAGATTCCGTCTGCCGCCAGGCTTCCCGAGCGGATGCGGGTGGGAAATTGGCCCGACAGCGCTTCAAGAAGGGTGGTTTTCCCCGAGCCGTTGGGAGCAACGAGGCCCGCCGCCGTTCCCGGGCTCAGGAAAAGCGACCCGATTGAAAGTATCGTCGTGCTTCCGTATCCCACGCTCGCGTCTAGAAGCTCGAGCCCATGGTGCTTTTTCGCGGGTCCAGGCTGTTTGGGGGAACGTGTCGCAACGGCGCCGACCGTAAAAAAGACCGCGACGTATGCCAGGGCCACGGCAAGCATCGATGCGCTGCCTGAACCGGAGCCAATGAATTCTGTCGGGAAGCATCCTACGTAACCCGTTGCCTCGATAGGCGAGAATACGGGCAGTGGCAGGAGCCCGAGCACGGCATTATGCCCTAGTGCCGAATCGGACAATAACGGGAATGCCGGGGCCGCGACAAGCAGCGCGGAGGTAAGGGGGCCCGCGAGGACGCGCCTCGTTGCGGTCGATAGGACGGCGGAGCAAACGGATATCAAGGTTCCGCCCGCAAGCAGCGCGAGAAGCAGGGCTGTGAAGACGTTTCCCGCGGTCGTGGTGGTAAGCGCGCCGTCATGGAAGAAGGCGATCGGGTACCCAATTTGCCCGAAGCCGTTTAGGACCAAGGCGTAAATGCCCCCGGGTGCGAGGCCGGCGAGGAGCATCGCGGTCCCCGCGACGATTATCGAAAACACGATCTGGATAAGGCGCCGGAATTTGGGCACGGGCGCCTTTGCCGCCAGGGTCGCAGGCCTTGTGGCGCCGAGCACGAGTATCGACGAGAGAAGGAAGGGGATGAAGGGAAGGAAAGACGGCGCCGTGGCAATGGCGTAAGGCAGGAAGGAAAGGAATGGCAGGTCGTTTGCGGAGGCCGGGATATCCGTGATGCCGGAGCTGCTCAGGGCACGGCAATATGCGAGCGCTGCGTCATTGGTCTCTTGGTCTCCCACGATGGACCCGGATTGGAAGCCTTCGCCCATGAGCGCGTAGTAGCTCTCGGCAGAATCGAGAAAGGCGGCGTCGGTTTGAGCGGCAAGGGCGGCGTTCGCGTATCTTGCAAGCTCCGCGTCAGCTTGCTGCTCTGGCGATAGGTCTGTGCCGTTGGCCTGGGGTGCGCGCGTATTGAATGCGTCGACAAAGCCCCGCATGCCCTGTTTCATAAAGAAGGGCCCGTAGATGGGTGAATTGAACGCAATGGGGACGGAAAAGGCTGCAGCGAGAACGAGCGTACAAATCCATGCGGCCTTGTCTCTTAGGATCAGTTTGAGAAGAAGTCGACAGTACATTTGGAAGCACCTACGTTCCTCAAAGAATCGTTAGATTAATGATGACAGACCGAATGAAGATGCGTGCGATGGGGGCGAGGCGAATGGCTGAGCGGTATCGATACGCGGGTTCAACGGTATTATATTGACCACATAGATTTTTAACTTGCATTTCTACCCGCCCTTTTCGTAGAGTCGCCGATACGTGCTTAGCGCACCCTCGGCGCGTCCGGCAGGCTTTGCGAAATGGGATCCAGGAGACTTCGGCGCAGCATCATCTTGCGGAATGCTTCTAATGAGCCTTCCATCCTTCAAAAACAGAATCTCATCGCACAGCCTATCGACCGAATCCAAGATGTGGGATGACATGATGATGCACGTACCAGAATCGGCCAGCTTCCTGAGAATCTCGGAATGCAAGTCCACCCTGCTGGGGTCGAGCGCGTTCATGGGCTCATCTAATAGAAGGTACCGCGCGCCCGTCGCATACGCAATCGCCAGGGTAAGCTGCTGCTTCATGCCCTGGCTCAGAGTGCGGATCCTCATCTTCGCGAACTCGCCTATCTGCGTTTGTTCCACTATCTCTTCGATATCGCGAGCATGCGGCCACATATCGCAAACCATCTTGAGGTGATCTTCCGCACGCAATCCGGGATACAGCAGCGTCCCCTCACCAGGTGCATAGAAGATCATAGAACGGACCTCTCTCGCACCCGTACCCTGCACCTCATCCAGAACGATGCTCCCGTCCACGCGAGGACCCGGCAAACCTGCCATCGCACGCAGCAACGTCGTCTTTCCATGCCCGTTCGGAGCGACGAGACCGTAGACCGTACCCGGGGCAAACTCAGCGTTCACCGAATCTACGAGCACCTTCTTTCCATAAGAGATCGTCAGCGTTTGAAGGTCAATCATCGAGATCATCCCCTTTCGATCTTTGGAACACTCAGGCGCACCATCAACGGAGATACGGCGCCCAAGACCACCAGCAGAGCGCCCGATGCGCCGACGACCTCTCCAAAAGGCATCGCGTTCGTCCCTCGCCCAAGGAACCCAATCGTCCCCACCTGGGAAGCGGGATCAAACGAGGCGAATGGAGCCAGCAGCGCGACGCCCATGCCCACGCTTTCAACATGAGCGCTCAACGAACCCAACACCAAGAGAACCGCGCAAACCATTCCGGTGACAACGGGGTTGCGGCTAATCGCTGCTGTCAACGCAGCGACGACGGAAATCACGCCGTATGCCATGACCAGCAACGGAATACTGCACAACACCGCCTCCCCCACCATGGACGTTGTCGAAGCTCCCGCCCGAATGAGAGCGACGGGATACTCCGATCCACCCGCACCGTTCTTAATCACGGACACAACGACAGCGGGAACCATCGACACCAAAAGCAGCACCAAGCCAAGCAGGAGAGCCAGCGCAACAGCCGTCAGAAAACGCACATGCGCTGTTGCGGGGATCTGGAGAACCAGAAGGGAACGACACTGCAGGTGGGTGCACGCGAGCGATGTGACAACCACGGGCAACAGCAAAAATAAGGAGGGAAGCGCTGCCTGGAGATACGAAAGGAGGATTAATGGGGGCATCTTCGTACTTAACTCGTAAACCTTGGGGTCCGGCAAGCTCGCGATCGACTCAAGCAGAAGGGCGCGCGCCTCCGCACGAGAAGGAGTCTCCGGCTCGATTCCGATCGATTGCAGGAGAGTCGCATCTGCCGCGCCCAGCTCACCTCGAGCGCGCTCGTACGTCGCAAGGCTTCGAAACCCCTCCGCAGGCATAGGCGCGTACACGAAACCCGAAAGAGCATCCCGCATGTCTTCCAGGGCCGCTTTGCCCTCGACGTCCATATTCGCAGCGTTCTGCTCTAGATACCGATCTATTGAACGGAGCTCCCCATCCCTATACCGAACAGCGGAAACGTTATCAGCGTCAGGAAACATCTCGACCAGAGCCGGGGCCAGCATCGTCGTCGACATTGCAATCGCGCATACGGCGAGGGTAGGAGAACGCAGGAGCAGTTTCCCCATCGTTCTTACGTATGCAACGGCGGAGGCACAAGCGCTCGAACGAGTTGCCGTTCTCGATGCAGTGAAGGAACCTCTCTCAAGACAAATCGGGGATATCGGGCACGCGCAGCCGCTCTTTCCAGCAACGCAAAGCAGGCTAATTGCCAGCACCTCGATCCCGATTGCGCATACGAGGGCAATCGCGCCACGCTCGAAGCAAAGTCCAGGCAGATTCACTATCTGCGTTGTCGGGTACGGGCTATAGGCGCCGACGGTCAACTCAGTGTTCGCATACGTAAGGGGATTCAACAGGGCGAACTCACGTAAAGCGATGGATCTTCCGTAATACCCGGGAACCATCGTCACCCCCATCAGGGCACATACGAACACGATTCCAAGCGTAGGGTTATTGGCAATCTTCACGGCAAGGTGAACGACAAGCGAGATGAACGCTGCCACCAAGAATTGCAAGATGGCCGTCTGCGCGAACACCAGCCAAGCCGGTTTGATAACCGGAGTCGCATATTGAATGTAGCCTATCGGATAGAACGGCGAGCCCGGGCCATTCTTCACAAGCGCGGCGATTATCCCTGGAAGATTGATGGCGAGGACGGCAAGCATTGCAAAAACACTCGCCCATACGCTCGATGCAACAAGTCTACCCAGCTCGCCCATCGGTGCCTGGATGATGAGCTTTTCACGTTTGTTAAGACGCGCGGCAAGGAACGAGACGGCAACGGCCGTTGCGACCCATAGCAAGTACTCCTTCGATCCGTCATAATAGGTGTACTCTCCATCCGATATCTGCAGAAACGGAAGTAGGGGAGAGAGCGGTGCCAAGATAAGACGTCCCGCGGCAAGAGGGTACAGAAGCGCGGGCATGCTTGATGAAGAGGTATAGACACCGTCCTCCCCCGCATTCACAAGCGCATCCGCATAGGATGCTGACAATTCCTGCTCAACACGGGTTATTCCCGACTCGAGGTATTCGACCCGTCCGTCGATGCCAGCCGCGCTCCTGAAGACGGGCAGAGCACAAAGAACCATCAACGCAACAACGACAACACAGAGCGACCTGGAGGAGAGAAGCGACCTAAAGATCGCCTTCGAGATTTTGAGCATATTCATCGCCAACCTTAACCTCATCCAGTCGGAACAGAGGGGCCGAACAAAATGCTCGGCCCTTCCTCGCATCTAGTAGGTGCTATAGACAAATTGCCATTTATCAGTTGTGCCAAGAACACCACAGGAGCACATTGCAGCGAGGCGGGATTCCCTATGATGCGCGGATCGGCGATAGCCATTTCGGTAGGAGATCGTCTTGTAAGAGATGTTGAACATCGAGATGCTGTGCCCGCTTACGCCGCGAGGACAGCTGTAGCTCCAGTAGGTATCGACGACGTCGTCCGTATACCCGAGGGGCTCAACGAGGGCACACTGGCTGCTCTCCTGGGAAGGAGGCATCGGGGTATCCGCAAAAGCGGGGGCTCCCGGCAGCAACAGACAAAGAGCGAGGCCGAGGAAAACCAAGAGCTTACACGACTTAACAGTACTGAACATAATCCTCTCCAATCTAGAGGGGTTTCGGTTGCAGCATGTTGTGATTACTTGCCGGCAAAGTCAATTTAACATAAACTGTTAAAAAGTAACCTGAGTTTTTTAAATTCCTCGGAGGTTATTATGAGTTCCGACAATCGCACTCCCCGGCTTCATTTCTTCCGCATCGCATGTGCGATAGCCTCTGCGACCCTTTGCGCCACCGCCATCGCACAAGTGGCGTTCTCCTTAAAGCCAGCAATCGAAGTGCTCGACAACCCTGTAATTGCAGACTCCCCCGCGTATCCAGCCCTTGCGATCTCGACATTGGTCCCTGCCGTCATCGGTATCGCTACGACCATCCTCAGCGCCGTTCTCGTGTGGACGATCAAGAGCGGAGACCCCTTCAAGAAAGGGTCTGCGACATGCTTGAAGGTGCTCGGCATTCTCTTCGTTGTTCAAGCTGCCACCAGCCTCTACGCCGGCTCACTCAAAACCTCCGTTTCGATGTTTGGCGGCGAGGGGGCCGTCGGCGCCCAAGAGATCGCTTCATCATTCGATTGGACCTCTCTGGTTCTCGGCATCGTCCTGTTCATGCTTTCCCAGCTCTTCTTGTACGCCCGAGAGCTGTACCTCGACTCCGACGAGATTGCGTAAGGAAACGCCATGCCCGTAATTGTTCGCCTCGACAAGATCATGGCCGAGCGAAAGATTTCCTCGAACGAACTTGCCGAAAGGATTGGAACCACGCCCGTGAACCTGTCCCGTATTAAAAAAGGGCATATTCGCGGCATTCGCTTCAACACACTCGAGCAGCTATGCCTCGCCCTTCGTTGCCAACCCGGAGACCTTCTCGAAGTCATGAGCGAAGAGGATGCCCGAAAGGAGTTCGGACTCGATTGGTCCGCCGAGGATTAGAGGGCGGTCGTACTCGCCCTGCACACGGGGATGCGAATCGGCGAGGTCTGCGGCCTTCGGTGGTGCGATGTGGATTTCGAGACGGGCCTGATCTCGATCAGACACTCGGTGGCGTACGCGAAGGGAATGGGTTCGTTCATCAAGGACACCAAGACCCATGACGCCAGGGGTATCCCCATCGACCCGGTCGGCCTACTCCCCTTCCTGAAGGAGACCCACGAGATCGACTGCGGAAAGCTGCGCTTGCGCGGCCTTACCGGGGCGGTCGAGATCGGGGACTGCTACATCCTGTCGGAGCCGGGCGCGACCTTCGCGACGACAAGCTATATCCGCAGGGCGTTCAAGACGTTCTCGGAGACCAACGGCCTCATGGGCACCAACGACGAGCTGATCACGTTCCACGGCCTTCGCCACACGTTCGCAACGCAGTGGATCCGCCAAGGCGGCGATATCAAGGCGCTCCAATCGATCCTCGGCCACAAGGACGCCATGGCGACGCTCAACGTCTACGCCGACATCGAGCCCATCTCCAAAATCCATAACATGCTGCGCGCCACGCCGTGCCTTTGGCGCGGGCACCTCGGGCCGAGGGTCGATCCGGGTCCCATGTTCCAACAGAGGATCCAGGAGTCCATCGAGACGCTCCAGGCGTTCGGCTACGGCATCACCGAGCCGGACGACCGAAATATCGCCATACGCGACGTGAAGACGAACAGTTGGCTCTAGCTCACCGAGTACGCGGCAGTGCTGGGCCCATCCCAACTGAGGTCACGGTGGTCCGATAGGGGCGCCGCCCGCGGCATGCGCCGCGGAGCGGTATCCCCTACCGAAGGGCGGGGATGCCCTCCGCTTCCAGTTCGGAATCAGCCGTCGGAGGCGTTCGGCTGACTGCGGGAACGGCCTGTCCGCTCAATGTGTTCGGCTGAGATCGGAAATCAACCCAACACGAGCCGGACACGCGCCAGACGGCTCTTCCCCGTACGGCCTTCCCCCTTACGCTCATGTTGCAGACGTGTAACGCCGCTGTAAGCGCACCTCTTTTGGCGCCAGACAGGTACAATGATGAACACTGTACCGTAGCGGAGCGCCCCGCGCGCGCCGCAACCACGCGAAAGGGTTTCCCATGGCCGAGATCTCGTCCTCCCGTATCGTCATCACCGTCCTTGGCAAGAACCGCCCCGGCATCGTCGCCGGCGTCACCCGTGTCCTGGGCGAGGCCAACGTCGACATCCGCGACATCACGCAGTCCATTATCGAGGACATCTTCACCATGACCATGCTGGCCGATACCGCCGAGTCCAAGCTCGACTTCGCTGAGCTGCAGAAGGCCCTGGCCGAGGCCGGCGAGCTTTCGGGCGTCAACGTGTCCATCCAGCGCGAGGACGTCTTTAACTTTATGTACCGCCTGTAGCGAACAGGCCGTGCAGGAACAGGCCGGCGCATCTGCACTCAAGCACGCCGCCCCCACACGGCCCGGAGAGGAGCGCACATGGCCTACGACGCCAAGAAAATCTATTACCGCTTCGATGACCACTTGAGCCGACTGGTTCTGGATTACGAAGCAAGCCGCCAGATTTCGTCTGAGAGCGAAAGCCTCTACCACGGCCTGCCGACCGACCCTTATGACGAGGGCTTGTTCGAAGAGCACAATGTCAAGCGCGGCCTGCGCAATGCCGACGGCTCGGGCGTGGTCGCGGGCCTCACTCGTATCTCGGATGTGCACGGCTACAACAAGGTCGACGGAAAGGTCGTGCCCGATCAGGGCAAGCTCACGCTTCGCGGCTACAGCATCGAGGATCTGGTCAACAATGCCCAGGCCGAGAATCGCTACGGCTACGAGGAAGTCGCCTATCTGCTTATCACGGGTTCGCTGCCCAACAAGGAAGAGCTCGACGGCTTTTGCGAGCGCCTGGGCGCCTTTAGACATCTGAGCGACGAGTACGTTAAAGAGTTCCCTATGACCACGGTATCGTCGAGCATCATGAACGTGCTCCAGCGCGCCGTACTGCTGCTCTACGCCTTCGATGCCGAACCAGACGTGATCACGCCCGAGCACGAAATCGACGTCGCCATTTCCATGCTCGCACGTCTCCCGCGCATCGCCGCCTTCGCACACATGGCCTCGGTCGCCAAGCTTCGCGGCTCCGAGGTTCACGTGCCGCACCCCACGCCCGGTCTCTCCACCGCCGAGACCATCCTACAGGTCCTGCGCGGCGGCATGGCGTTCACCCGCGATGAGGCGATGCTGCTCGACGTTATGCTCATGCTGCATGCCGAGCACGGCGGCGGCAACAACTCCACCTTCGCTTGCCGCGTGCTGTCGTCTTCGGCCACCGACCCGTATTCCGCCTACGCCGCGGCTATCGGCTCGCTCAAGGGCCCGCGCCACGGTGGTGCCAATGCCAAGGTCGTGTCTATGCACGAGGACATCCGCGCGCATGTCTCCAACTGGGAGGACGAGGACGAGGTCGCGGCCTACCTGGGCAAGATCCTCGACAAGCAGGCCTTCGACGGCACGGGCCTCATCTACGGCATGGGCCACGCCGTCTATACGCTCAGCGACCCGCGCGCCGAGGTCTGCCGTCGTTACGCGCGCACACTTGCCGCCAAGAAGAACCTGGGCGATGAGTTCGCGCTCATCGAGCGCATCGAGCGCCTGGCACCCCAGGTCATGCGCGACCACGGCATGACCAAGCCCATCTGCGCCAACATCGACCTGTACACGGGCTTTATCTACAAGATGCTCGGCGTGCCCGAAACGCTCTTTACGCCGCTATTCGCCGTCGCCCGCATGGCCGGCTGGTCGGCACACCGCATGGAAGAGCTCTTCTGCGCGCACCGTATCATCCGCCCCGCCTATCGTCCGGTGATCGAGCCGCTGGAGTACAAGCCGCTCGCCGACCGCTAGGACGCGGACCGTTATAGAACTCGAGCGTGGCCAGGGACCCAAGCCCTCGGCCACGCTTTTTATGCCAGTAGAAAGGGCTGCATCAAATGATTGTGTTTTCCGATATGGATGGGACGCTGCTGACGAGCGATAAGCAAATGAGCGATGCCACCTGGGCGATGCTCGACGAGCTCGCACGTCGTGGCATCGAGTTTGTTCCCTGCACGGGACGTCCACTGTCGGGCATCTTTAAGCCCATTCTCGCCCATCCCGCCGTGCACTACGCGGTCTGTGCCAACGGCGCCAGCGTCTGGCAGCTCGACGAGGATACGCCCACCGACGCCTCGCGCGCCACGTGCATCTTGAGCCGTCCGCTCGACCGTGGCATTGCCCACCGCATCCATCGCATTGCCGCCGGCCACGATGTGACCTTCGATATCTTCGCGGATGGGCAGTGCTTCCTCCCCCGCTCGCTATACGGGCGTCTGGATGAGTTCTGTGGCGGCGACCCCCACATCGCGGCTTCGCTCAAGCGCACACGAACGCCGATCGACATGAATATCGACAGCAAAATCGACGAGGTCGAGACGCTCGAACGCATCGCTATGTACTGGCACGACCCCGCCGATCGCGACGCCATCGCGGCGGCGCTCGACACGCTCGGAGGCATTGAGGTCACGCGTTCGTACGCCATGAATATCGAGGTTATGGGCGAAGGCGCCACCAAGGGAACGGCCCTCACGTGGCTGTGTGAGCATCTGGGCGAGCGTCTCGCCGACGCCTGGGCGTTCGGCGACAACATCAACGACATCCCCATGCTGCAGGCAGCGGGCCATGGCATGGCCATGATCAACGCCGAGCCCGAAGATCGCGAGGCCGCCGACGCCATCACCGAATACGACAACGACCACGACGGCGTCGCCCGCACCATCATGGCCGCCCTCGCCTAGTCATTGGTCAGTCATTGGGGACGTTCTTAAACGACTAGTCACTGGGGACACTCTTCGCAAAAAGCTGCAAGGACTGTCCCCCACTGTCGGCAGAAAAGGAACGTCCCCATCTGCCGAATTAGGAGAGACTCTCCAGCACGCGACGGAGCTCCTGCTGGACGGCGTGGTCGCGGTTGCAACCCACCACGCGATCGGCCACCGCCTTAAGCGCGGGGCGCGCGTTTTCCATCGCGCAGCCCGTGCCGACAAAGCGAATGATCTCGTAGTCGTTCATCGAGTCGCCAAACGCCATGACCTCGTCGCGACCAATGCCGTAATGCTCCGCGAGCTGCGCGATACCCGAGGCCTTCGAAACACCAGGCTGCATGGCATCGATCCACGCGTTGCCCGAAGGCGCAAAAGTAAAGAGCTGACCAAGTTCGCGCTGTAGCACGTACGCACTGTCCATAACCGCACTGTCGTCGCAAAAGATACTCGCCTTGATGATATTTACGCTGGGATCGGGCAGCTCCCAAATGCGCTCGGCATTGGGAAGGTCCTTATCGACCTCACGCACGAACTTGCTCTCGTCATCGAGCAGGAAGGACTTGGTACGGTCAAAGAGCGCAAGATGCAGATTGGGAAACGTCGCGACGGCCTGGGCGAGCCTTCGAATCGCCAGGTGCGAATACACCTCACGGTCTACCATCTTACCGTCGGCGTAGACTTGGGCGCCGTTAGCGGCGACAAAGTCCATCTTGTCGCGAACGGGCGCAAAGAACTCGCACAGGCGATCGTAGCGACGACCTGACGATGCGGCGAAATGCACGCCATGCTCGTGTAGCGCCAGAATCAGTTCGTAGGTCTCGGGAGGCACCTGGCCGTTTTCGTCAAGCAGCGTGCCGTCCATATCGGATGCAATCAGTTTAAACATAGAAAAGCTCCCTTCGGGCTTGTTGGAATCGAACGTGTATCCGATTCCAACGTACCCAAAGGGAGCTCAAATAAGACTCCGCGGGCGTAAACGTTACAAGGACCTGGCAAATAGCTCACACATGCCAGAGGTCTCACGGTCGCGGCGTCAGGCGACACGCCACCCCGATGACTAGTCGGCGTAGGTGAAGGTTGTAACGTCGAACATGCCCTCGGGGCGGATGCGGAGCGTCGGGATAACCGGCAGGGGCAGGAAGATGATGCCCATGATGGGGTCGAGCGGCGGCTCAATACCCATGGCGCGTGCCTTGACCATAAAGTCGTCGTGCTGCGCGGCAACGTCCTCGGCCGTGCCTTCGCTCATAAGGCCACCGAGCGCCAGCGGAATGCGCGCCACGACCTCGCCGTTACGCACCAGCACGTGGCCGCCCTGGCCCACGGCCTCAACGGCAGCCATCATATCGGCCGCGTTGTCGCCCACCACGCACACGTTGTGCGAGTCGTGGCCGATCGTCGAGGCGATGGCACCGCCCGTAATGGTAAAGCCACGCACCCAGCCGCGACCAATGTGCTTGCCAACAAGACCCAGGCCCGCAGGGCCATCACCGTCGGCCCCCTCGGCCTGCAGTGACAAGCCGCGGCCGTGGCGCTCGATCAGCATAATGCGGCGCAGGCCCTCGGCATTCTCGGGACGAGCCATGCCCGTGATGGCCTTGCCCGGCACCACGTCGATCACGGCCTCGCCCGGCTTAAAGGCATAGTCGAACACGTCAAGCGATAGCTTCGGCAGCTTAACGGAAGCACGCAGCTCATCGGCAAGGGCCGCAACCTCGGCCATCTCGGGCGCAACCTCGCCCACAAAGGTGCCGTCCTGCGCCACCAGAGCACCGGCGGCATATACGCGATGCGGAGCCGTGGCAAACGTCAGGTCGTTGAGTACCAGCAGGTCGGCACGCTTGCCCGGGGCGATGGCGCCACGCAGCTCGTGCGGGTCGCGGCAACCGTGGTCCAGGCCAAACGCCTCGGCCGTGGAGAGGGACGCCATAGAGATGGCAACCACGGGGTCGATACCGGCCTCGATAGCCACGCGACAGGCATTGTCGATCATGCCGGTCGCAAGCGCATCGGAAGGGGCGCGGTCGTCAGTCGCAAAGCAACAGCGGCGGGCGCGCGCGGGATTCTCCAGCAGCATCGGCGACAGGTTGGCCAGGTCATGGCTGCAGGTGCCCTCGCGCAGCATCACGTACATGCCACGAGACAGCTTGTCGAGCGCCTCCTCGGGAATCGTCGACTCATGGTCGGCGATAATGCCCGCCGCGGCATAGGCATTGAGGTCCTTGCCGGCAACGAGCGGCGCATGGCCGTCGACCTGCTTGGACGGCGTCTGGTTGGCAGCATCGATGCGAGCACAGGTCTCAGGATCGGCCATAAAGACACCCGGCAGGTTCATCATCTCGCCCAGGCCAAAAACGTCGCCCGGATGCTCGGCAAAAAACGCCTGCATGTCAGCGGCGGTAATCACAGCGCCCGCTTGCTCATCGGGCAGCGCGGGCACGCACGAAGGCATCATGTACTTGATGGAGATGGGTGTACGGCGGCCGTCCTCGATCATAAAGCGCAGACCGTCCAGGCCCGCCACGTTGGCAATCTCGTGGCTGTCGGCAATGGCGGTGGTGGTACCGCGCGTCGCCGCCATGCGCGCATACTCGGCGGGGCGGATGTTCGAGGACTCAATGTGCAGATGTCCGTCGATAAAACCGGGGGCGAGATAGCGACCCTGGCAGTCGATAACCTCGGCAGCCTCATAGGTACCGGCGGCATCGTCGCGCCCGTTGTAGAGCACGCCGACGATTACGCCGTCCTTGACGGCAACGCTACCGGGCGCCACGCGCTGACCGTACACGTCGACAATCTGCGCATTGGCAAACAGCGTGTCGACGGGCACGCGGCCCTCGGCAGCGTCGATCACAGACCTCATGACCTCAACGGACATACATACTCCTTTAACCGTAGAAATAACTGCGGGGCGGACGGGCCTTCACCGCAGCAAGCCAATAGCCATTGTATGCCCAAACGATGGGTCGGGAATACACCCCCCTCCGCTTAACGGCACACGCCACCCCGCGCAATGAGAAGGAGTGTCCCCCTACGACTACTCATTTATGTCTGTCCCCAATGAGTACCCCGATGTTCTGGCAACGACAGACACTATGACCCAATCCGAGGGCACTAAAAAGATAGGAGCCCCCGCTCGTGACCGCGGGTCGGGGCTGCGACAATGATGTTGAAGTGCCATAGGCGCAGCCGCGCCGCAACGAGGTTGGGAGGCTCCCATGCCAAAGTATTCTACCGCGTTCGGGATGGACGTCCACCTGAGGTCGACCACCGTCTGCGCCCTCGACGCGGACACCGGCGAGGCCGTGACGAGGAGGTTCCCCGGCAACCCCTGGGGCGAGATCGCCGGGTGGATGGGTGGGTTCCCCGGGCCGTCGCTCGCGGCCTACGAGAGCGGCTACCCCGGCTTCGCCCCGCAGAGGGAGCTCGCCGGGCTCGGCGTCGAGTGTGTCGTCGCCGCGGTCTCGAAGATCCCCAGGTCGGCCGCCGACTCGGCCTCCAAGAACGACAGGAACGACGCCGCCAGGATGGCCAAGGCGATACTCGCCCACGACATCTCCCCCGTATGGGTCCCCTCCCCCGAGGTCGAAGGCATCAGGGACCTCGCCGGCGCCTACGACGGGGCGACCGCGCGCCTGGCGACCGCCAAGCAGCGGCTGCTCGCCTTCCTCGCAAAGCGAGGGTTCGCCTACGGCGGCACCACGCCCGCCGGCAACCCGAGGAAGTACTGGACCTACGACTTCCTGAGGTGGCTCGACAAGGTCAGGCCGGAGGACGATGGCGGGGTTCGGACGCTCGCCGCTCTGAGGAGCGAGGTCGAGGCCGCGGCGGAGGCCCGGGCGGATCTGCTCTCCGAGTACAGGGCAGCCGTGGATGCCAGCCCGATCGCCGCGGAGGTGGCCGCCCTCCAGTCGATCAAGGGCTGCGCCTTCGCGCTGGCCGCAGCCTTCTCGGCCGAGGTCGGCGACTTCACGAGGTTCCGTTCCGGAAGGCAGGTCACGGCCTATTTCGGCCTCGCGCCGAGTCAGAGGTCGAGCGGCGACTCCGTGCGGCTCGGAGGCATCAGCGGTGCGGGCAACGCGCTCGTGAGGAAGCTGGCCGTTGAGGGTTCATGGTGCTACGCCGCGGCACGGCACCAGCCGAAGCTCATGCCAAGGGACACGGGCGTGCCCCTCGAGATAAGGATGCACGGGAGGAAGGGATCCGAGCGGCTCCTGCGGCGGCGCGAGGAGATGCTCGCCCGCGGCATGCCCGCGGCGAAGGCTAACGCGGCCACCGCGGCCGAGCTCGTGAGGTGGCTCTGGGCCCTCGGCATGATGTGCCGGGAGGGCGCGGAATAGACATAGCCCCCGCCCCGGCGAGCCGGGCGGCCTTCGGGGATACCCCCTATTTCGCTGTGCGCGCGGAGCCCTCCGCATGCGCCTCGACAGACTTGGGGAACCCCGCCGAAGGAATGGAGTGCGGGCCGACAGAACGGTATCCGCGGATATGAGACTGAGCCGAAGGCGTCGATGACATGCCGGGGGCGGACCGGGACGGGTTAACGGCAGGCCCCGCCGACCGATTGCAAGCGGTCGGCGGGGCCATTGTGGCTCTTGACAGCGGATTGGGTCATATGAGCGAAAACCCGCCAGAGCGAGCAAGGTGCCTTGAAACAAGGCGGCATTGACCTTCTGGTCATGCCGCCGAAGTTGAAAGGCAGATTGCCGCTC
>URKC01000009.1:0-34250 GCA_900548295.1 uncultured Collinsella sp. | reverse complement strand
GTCCTTGGTGCGCACGCACCAACCGTCACCCTTGCTAATCTTGATGTCGGGCGCTCCGGCATTGACCATGGGCTCGATGGTAAAGACCATGCCCGGAGCCATGATGGTGTCCACATCGGGCGCCTCGGTGGTAAAGCCTACAAACGGGTCCTCGTGGAACTCCTTGCCAATGCCGTGTCCGCCGTACTCGCGCACCACGCTAAAACCGGCGTCCTCGACCGTCTTTTGCACGGCCTCGGCCATCACGGACAGCGGTAGCCATGGCTTGACGGCGGCTAGACCCGCTTCCACGCTGGCGCGAGTGACGTCGACCAGACGCTGGCGCTCGGCAGAGACCTTGCCGATGCAGAACATGCGGCTCGAATCGCTAAAGTAGCCGTCCAAGATCGTGGAACAATCGACGTTGATGATGTCGCCCTCGTGCAGCACGTCCGTATCGCAGGGGATGCCGTGACAGACCACGTCGTTGATCGAGGTGCACACGCTCTTGGGGTAGCCCTCATAGTTGAGGTCAGCCGGCGTGCCATCGTGTTCGATGGTGTAGTCGTAGATCATCTGGTCGATCTGGTTGGTGGTCATGCCCGCGGCGATGTGCTCGCCTACGTAGTCGAGCACGCCCACGTTGATGGCGGCCGAGCGCTTGATGCCCTCGATGTCGGCGGGTGTCTTGTAGAGCGTGCGGGGCAGAACCTCCCAGCCCTCTTCCCACAAGCGCTCGAGGCGCTCATCAAAGGCGCTATGGCATTTCTTATATTTTTTGCCGCTGCCGCACCAGCAGGCGTCGTTGCGGCCGGGCACGGGTCCATTGTCAAACATGGCTAACTTCCTTTCATTCGCAGCTAGTATAGCCCACCCGCAGACCAGCTCATTTGGGATGGGGCTAATTTAGCTGCTGGCGGGCGGCCGCGCTAGTAGCTCACCTGGCAGGGAATACCGAGGGCGCGCACGCGCGCGGCAATGGCGTCGAGCACCTCGGGCGCTGCTTTGGCAAGGCCGGCGACTGGTGTCTCGCGCGCGACCGTGTAGATGGTCGCCTCCTGCGGACGAATGCGCTCAAGCGCCGCGAGCCAGGGGGCAACATACTCCTCGCCGGTATTGTCGATGAGCTTGCCCTGATACTCGCCGGTCAAAAAGATCGTCTGGATAATAACGTGACCGTCAAAGCTTGCGAACGTCTCGATCTGGTGTTCGACGTTGTAGGGGCCAACAGGCTGGTCGAGCAGCTGGATAAACGCCGGGTCGACGGTATCGAGCTTAAGAATGTTGTCGTCGACCATCATGAGCGCGTCGTGCACCTCGGGGCGGTCGGCGCGTGTGCCGTTGGAGAGCACGGCGATCTTGGAGTTTGGGGCAAGCTCGTCGCGCAGTGCGACGGCGCCGGCGATGGCCCGTGGAAACTCCGGTGCGGCGGTGGGCTCGCCGTTGCCTGCGAAGGTGATTACATCGGGGAGCTCGCCCTCGGCTGCCATCTCGCGCAGCTTTGCCTCGAGCGCTTCGAGTACCACGGCAGCCGTGTTATACGGCTCATGGCAGGGGCGCTCGGCGTTGAGGCCGTTCTCGCAGTAGATGCAGTCGAACGTGCAGATTTTGCCGCTGGCCGGCATCATGTTGACGCCGAGCGAGAGACCAAGGCGACGGCTGCGAACGGGCCCAAAGATGGGGCTGGCATTCAAAAACGTAGACATAGGCATATGCTCCTCAAGACAATTGTGCCTAAGCATAGCATCGGCTCCAAAGCAAGGTGTGGGCTCTTGCTTTACAAGTTTCGTTTTTTCACGTCGCTCATGATGCCGTGCCATGAAAAGCCTCGGGTCGGGTAAAGTTAATCTGTTAACAAGGTGTAAAGCAATGCGGGTCCATCCAACCGTGCTGACGTGCAACTGGATGAGCATTGATGATGGGGGCACAACATGGATTTTACGGTCGAGAATGCGGGCACCACGATTGCCTGTCGCGAATATGCCGACCCGGATGTGTCGCCTGATGCTCCTGCCTTGGTGTGCGTGCACGGCGCTTGTGTCGACGGCACATTTTTCGACGGCATCGCTTGTGAGCTCAGTCGCAACTACCGCGTAATTGCCTACGACCGCCGCGGCTGTGGTGGCAGCAGCGATGCGGCAGACGGCAGCTATGATCTTGCCGCTCAGGCCGCCGATCTGCAAGCCGTGATCGAACACGTTGGCGCTCCGACAAATGTGCTTGCGCACAGCGCCGGTACGTTGGTGGCGCTGGAGCTTCTTCGTACCGAACCCCATCTCGTCGCCCGTGCGATTCTGCATGAGCCGGCTGTGTCGGCCGAAGGCGTCGGCATGGGCGCAGCCCCGGTTTTGCTCGATATGATTGCGGCTGGAAAGGTTTCAAGGGCGCTCCGGCTTTTCTTGGGAGCCCTCGGCGACTTGGACCCCGAGGCTCCTGGAACGACCGAAGCGGAAGCCAAACATGCCCTGCGCAATGGTCGTTGCTTCATGGCCAATGAATACGGGATTACTATGACCTGCGTTCCCGATTGGGATAGCGTTCGCGCGTCAAAAACGGTGGCCGCCGTGCTCCTGGGCGAGCTCTCGATTGGCACGCCCCGCGAGGCTGGCACGCGAGCGGCTGCCGAATATCTCGATTGCCCTCTCGTGACGATCCCGGGCGCGCATAACGGTCTGCGCGATCGCCCGGCAGCGGCTGCCCGGGCTGTCCGTGGCATCCTGGGGCTCTAACACCCGCAATGGCCAAAGCAGGCTTCACCCGCAAACGTTTCGGCCGTGTTAACAAATGTGCTCAAAACCTCACGTCTGCGACTTCAATCGCGCCGCCTGCCAACTCATAAAAATGTAACAGCATTCACGTACTTACCTGCATCGACAAGGTGTTACCCTTGTAGCATTTGGAACCCACCGCTACCATGCGAAACTATCGAAAGGGCCCTATATGCTCAATAATCACGAGGTCAATCTAACCGACGAGGAGGCTGCCGCTGAGGTCGCCCGTGTCGCGAAGAACTACCCCGTGGTGCGTTTGCTGTCGGCCGATCAGATTAAGAGCGAGCCTAACTGCTTGCTCGCCGGCGATCGCTGCCCTTGTCTGCGTCAGTCGAGTCTTGAGGCTTTGGCAGACTCCGATGAGGTGTCGGAGCAACTGCTCAATGATGGCACTGAGTACCGCGCCCGTCTACGCCCTCTGAAGGTCGAGGGCGAGCCTCACGTCTTGCTGATGGTGCGTCCGATTGATGAGCAAGAGGCCGCGGAAGAGGACCTTGTCTACACCGACGTGCTGACGAGCGTGCGCAATCGCCGATATTACGAGGAAAAGCTTCGCAGCGCCCGCATGAATGCCGGCGTTGCGATGATCGACGTTGATGATTTTAGGGCCTTCAACGATACGTGTGGCCGTCATGCCGGCGACCTTGCGCTCGGTGCTGTGGCGACAGCCATACGCAGCGGAATTCGTTCGACTGACGAGCTTGTGCGCTATGGCTGCGACAAGTTTGTGGTTGTCATGCCCAATATTCCCTCCGATGACTTCACCCGTCGCCTGCATCAGGTGTCCGATGCCGTTCGTTCCACGATTATTCCGGGCCATGAGTACGTGAGCTTGACGGCATGTGTTGGTGGCGTTCGCATTCATGGCGAGACGGTCGATGAGGGCGTTGGCCGCGCTGCTCAGTTACTGAGCCGCGCTAAGGCAAAAGCCGGTACGGTCGTGACCGATGCCGATTCCATCGAGGCCTTCCAAAGCGAAAAGCCTTTGGTGCTTATCGCCGATGACTCCGAGATGAACCGAGCCATTCTCAGCGAGATGCTCAAGGACGAGCATTGCATCCTCGAGGCCGATAACGGTCGTGCGGCGCTCGACATGGTCGACCGCTATGGCGATGAGTTGTCGCTCGTGCTGTTGGACATTGTGATGCCGGGCATAAGCGGCTTTGAGGTGCTGGCCGATCTGTCGCGCCGATCGGGTATCGATAATCTGCCTGTCATCATGATTTCGAGCGAAGATTCCGATGATGCGGTTCTGCGCGCGTACGAGCTGGGCGCCTCGGACTATATCAACCGCCCGTTTGACTCCCGTGTCGTGCGCCGCCGCGTAAGCAACACCATCCGCCTGTACGCCAAACAGCGCCGCCTGACGAACCTGCTGTCCCAACAGTACAACGAGCGCGTCAAGAACAGTCGCATGCTCATCGACATCATGGCCGGCGTCATGGAGCTTCGCAACGGCGAGAGCGGCAGGCACGTTACGAACATCGAAAAGCTGACCGAGCTGCTGCTTGGCTATCTGGTCCAGCGTAGCGGCACGATCTCCCTCGACAATGAGGAACGCTCCACGATCGCCCTGGCTTCGGCGCTGCACGATATCGGCAAGATGTCGATTGACGATGCGATCCTCAACAAGCCCGGACGCCTTACGCCCGATGAGTTCGAGATTATGAAGACGCATACCACGATCGGCGCCGACATGCTGCTTGAGCTGGGTAGCCATCACGCCGGTAATGCGCTTATGGAATATGCGTACCAGATTGCGCGTTGGCACCACGAGCGCTGGGACGGCAAGGGTTATCCCGATGGCCTTAAGGGCGACGATATCCCCATCGCCGCACAGGTGGTTTCGGTGGCCGACGTATACGATGCGCTGACGAGCGTGCGCGTGTACAAGGATGCCATCCCGCACGAGGAGGCGATCCAGATGATCCTGGACGGTAAGTGCGGCACCTTTAACCCGCTGCTGCTCGACTGTCTGCTCGAGGTGCAAGACCGTATTGCCGAAACATTGGCGCGCCCTGCCGAGGTCGTTGCGCTTCCTACGATTTAGTTTGACCAAAGGAGTTTGAATCCATGATTTCCATGCGTGAAGCGTATGAGAAGATCGGCGCCAATTATGATGACGCTTGCACTCGGCTGATGGGCGAGGAGATGCTTGCCCGCTTTGCCCTCAAGTTTTTGGATGACGAGAGCATGGACAAGCTGGAGGCCGCCATGGCGGCAGGAGACGCCAAGGAAGCGTTTATGGCAGCTCACACGCTCAAGGGCGTGAGCCAGAACCTGGGATTCGATAATCTGTACGAGCCGGCGGTCGTGGTGACCGAGGCGCTGCGCGGCGCCGATGCCGTTGACGGCGCTCGCGCGGGAATGCATGCGTTGCAGCAGCAATATGCGGCTATGATGTCGGCCCTGCGCGAGGTGGCCGAGTAAGAGCTCGCGAGCTTTGATGGCTATGAGAGTGGATAATCTCCCGTTTTAGGCCCGGTGGCGACCTCAAAGTGGGAGATTATCCACTCTCGTTCGATACGTGTCCAAAAATCCACTCTCACCCCTTCTGATTGGTGAATGGCCTATGCGCACTGGCGGGGCTTTCCGCATGCAATCCATATCGTTGTTCGATAAACTATTCGGATAACGATAGATTCGATGAGGGTGAGTGTATGTCCAACAGCGTTCAGCGTATGGCCAAGGCGGGCGAGACTGTAAGGAAGCTTGGCTTTTGCATGGCGGTCGTTTTTGCGGGAATGCTCGTCGCTTTTGCCGCGTTGGTTGTTTACGTGATCTGGTATGCGGTTGCAAACGTTGTTTCTGTCGATTCTTTCGGTGTCGTGACGCTTCTCGATGGCGGGAGCATCGTTATCCCAAGCGGGCTGTGCCTGGCACTCGTCGTGGGTGTTTCGCTTGTCGTTTTGTGCGGAATCAGCCATAACATCTCTCGGGGCGTCTCGCCCTTTACCAAGACGCATGTGCGGCTTATCCGTGTTCTCGCGCTTGCCTTTGCTGTTAACGCCGCGGTTTCGCTTGTTGGTGCCTATGGATCGGTCAATCTCACCATTGGCGGACTGGAGCTTTACATCGTGCCTCATTCCTTCGTTATTGAGATTTGCCAAGGCGCTACCTTTGATGCGGGGTCGTTTATCGGCGCAGTTGTCTGTTTGTTTATCTCGGCGATCTGGAGTTATGCCTCGCTGCTCCAAGAGCAGTCTGACGAGCTTGTGTAGGAGGAAACATGAGCTATCTCATCATCGAGCTTGAGACGCAGCTGCTTAAGACCGGAAAGACCAGCGCTGATCTGATTCGGGCGACGGGGCATACTCCGGCTAATATTTCAAAGCTTAGAAACGGAAAGATAAAAGCTATTCGCCTAAAGACGCTTCTCGATATCTGTGATGAGCTTGATTGTCAACCGGGAGATATTATTCAGCGCGTGAGCGAGAAAGAGCTTGAGGAGCTTATTGTCGAGCGCGCAAAAAATGTCGTGAGACAGATGCGGGACGGCGGAGGCAATGAGGTATCGCTTCCGACATCAGTCTTCGCTGTCGATTTGAGTGACGAGTAGCTTAAGGCAAACAACTAAAACGAAGTATCAGCGTGAAGGGACCTGTGTCTAACACGGGTCCCTTCTTTTAGATTATCTTGACAAATATGAGTTATCGAAAAACAATAACAACCATGGAAAACGATAAAGTAAAGAAGGAACGATATGAGCGGTTTTGCTATCAAGCGGAACGGGAGGCCAATGAACGCATCAACGATAAGGCTATCAAGGGTGTCAAAGCGCTACGGGAAACGGCGCGTTTTGCATGACGTTTCCTTCGAGGTGGATCAGTCTGAGCTTTGCGCCCTTGTTGGTGCAAACGGGGCGGGCAAAAGCACGCTTATTAAAATAGTGCTGGGCCTCTGTGAGCCATCGTCGGGGAGCGTGGAGCTCTTTGGAGGCAAGTCGAAAAAAGAGCTGAGCCTGATGCGGACGCGTGTCGGCTATGTGCCAGATTCCTGCGGAGCATACCAATCTCTCAGTGCGGCTGAGAACCTTCGGATCCGATGTGCGGAATGGGGGCTCGATGAGAAGCGTGAGGTTCCTCGCGTCTTGGGCCTGGTCGGGCTGGACGTCGATGAGAAAAAGAGCGTGAGCAGTTTTTCTCTGGGAATGAAACGGCGACTGGATATAGCTACGGCTTTATTGGGTGACACTGATCTGCTTATTTTTGATGAGCCAGCAAACGGGTTGGATCCGTTGGGCATCGAGAGTATATGGACCCTTATCGGTCGATTGAATCGGGAGCAGGGCAAAACCATGCTTATCTCTAGCCACGACTTGGATGAGCTGGCATCGGTTGCAACAAGCTGCCTGTTTCTTCATGACGGTGAACTGCTAAAAAAGGAATCGATGGACGTCATAAGGGATGAGGCGCCATCCCTAAAAGAGTATTACAGGCGCTTGATGAAGGCGGTCTCGCTATGAAGCGGGCGATCCATCCCATAAAGGCAGATATGATGCGTTTGCACAGGATATTTCCAGCGAAGTTTGGTCTTGCGCTTATGCTGGCGTTCGGCCTTCTCTTCGGCATCTTTCTAAAAAACGGAACAACGTTGCTCGCCTTTGGCTATGGCGTTTGTGGGGAGGATATTGGTTTCCTCTGGAATGCAATCGATCCTTCTGCGCCTGATGAGTCCCTTGCGCGCAGCGCTTTTGCCGGTACATCCCTGTTCGTTCCACTCATCGTTTGTTTGGTGCTTTTACAGGAGCATGGCTATAAAGAGGGGCACCGAATTTCTTCGGCAAGAGGTCTCAACCGCTTTTATGGGGCTCTAGCCCATGCATTTTCGTCTGCTTTAATAATTGGCGCAGCGTATAGCGCGCTTTGCCTTCTTCTTTTTGCAATAGCCATAATACGTGGAGGGCATAACTACTCGCACAACATACTAACTGTATTTTTGCCTGCAATGATAGTCAACGCCGTATTGGTGATATCGGTTGCGCTGGAGACGGTGACCATCTATCGGATAACGGGCAGCGCTGTATTGAGTGGGGCCGTGGTGATAGTCGGATTTGTCATGAGCTTGACGCTCTACGGAGCCTTCCTTCAGGCACCTATACCATCCTTGCGATGGATCTTCTTCCTTCCGGGGCCGTACCTTGGAGTCGGATGTGCCCTTGGGTATAGCGATATGGGGCAGCTGACGCTTCTGGGATATGGCGTGGCAGCCAGCTGTCTATCGGTATTGATTTACGCTCTCTTGAGCTTTCGCGCTGGGGGTGTGCTCAATGGCTCGTCAGATTAAAAGACTTCTCCAGTCAGAATTGAAGCATGTGAGCAAATGGGCGTACGCCTTAATCCTGGTAATTTATGCGTACATGGTGATATTGCAGCTTAATTCTTTCCCGATGTGGTTCTGTAGCCTCCGTGAGAACAGTTTCTTGGGTTTTTTCCCAGACCCGACGCTTCGGCTATCGGCGGAGGATGTCCTTCTATTTGGCAATGCAGAGGTTTTTCGCGGTCTGCTGTTCAACGTAGCCCCGTTGGCCCATGCATTGTTCTTTCCGTTCATCGCGGCTTGCATTGTGCCGCGCTTTGTCAGTTCGGGCTTTGTCGAGGAACCGTGGGGGTTGTCGGAGGCTCGGGGAGGGAAGCGTGTGTGCGCTATCGTTGCGCGAGTGGTGCTATCTTCTTTTGCCCTTTTGGGCGCGTTTGTCCTGTCGAGTGTCGTTTTGTACTGTCTTAACTGCGCAATCGTTTCGGATGCTCAGCAGTATTTCAACCTGCATGTATTTTGCTATCGACTTCTTCTGGCGAGTGCCGTCTGTCTTGCATATGTGGTCTCTTGCGTGATCGCTGTTTCCTATTTTGGGGCCGGCTTCGGTCCGATTGGCATGCTGCTGCTTGTCAACGTCGTAGCGATCTACATACAGATCGGGGCCAATTCCATGCTTCCGCTTCCAGCCTCGATGCTCATGTGGATTTGCGGCGTGACCCCGTTGGGGAATGGTCAATGCATTTCGATTTTAATTGACTGTCTCATAAACGTAGCAAGCGTTGTTGCCATTTGCTTTACTGTCGACCGATTGCGGTCGAGATTTCTCTGATTGTTTGTGAGGGATAATCATACCGAGCATATCAAATACAGGGGGGGGCGGGCACCGTAGCTGGTGTCCGCCCCCCCCTGGCTTAGGAGGCTTTAACCTGAGTGGTTCGCGAGCTAGCGGGCCTGCTTTACCTTGGCCGCTGCTTCGACAAACGACTTCCACAGGTTAAAGTCGGTCTCGAGCGTCTTCCACGTGTACTCAGGGTGCCATTGCACGCCCAAGCAGAATGGCTGGCCTTCGACCTCGATGCACTCGGGAACGCCGTCGGTTGCCTTGGCGACCAAACGCGTGCTCTTACCCAGACGATCGACGCAGCAGTGGTGTGCGGAGTTGGTCTGGATCAGCCTGTGCCCGCCAAGCGCGCGCTCCAACAGCGAGCCCGGCACGACCTCGACGGGATGCACGGGGTCGTTGAGCACGTGGGTATGGCGCCACTGCGTGCGGCCCTCGCGAGCGCCCAGGCTCGGCACGTCCATGCACAGGGTGCCGCCAGTGGCGACATTGAGCAACTGCGTGCCGCGGCAGGTGGTAAAGAGCGGCTTTTTGGCGCGGAGTACCTCGCCGACCAGCTTAAACTCAAAGCTATCGCGGATCTCGCAGCAGAGGGTGGGGTCGTAGGGTCGATCATCGCCCCAACGTTTGGGGTTGACATCGGGGCCGCCGGGAATGGCGATGCCGTCGGCGATATCGACGTAATGACGGATGACCTCAATGTCCTCGGTGATGGACATCTGCAGCGGCAGGCCGCCGGCGGCAAGGATGGCATCGACAAAGACACTTGCGATTTCCTCGTTGGGGGAGAGCGTTTCGCTTAAAAACGGCTTCGCCTCTTCCCAGCGCGGCGCCACCAGGATGAGCGGACGGTCGGCGGGGTCGACGTTGACGTGCGGGGTGTATGACGATGAAGTGCGAGTTCCGATCATAGGTGTTGCTTTCGAGTTTGGATGGTCATGGCGAGCGGATATGGCAATTGGGCTAGTGGCCCTTGATGGAGTTGAGGAAGTCTTGGGCGCGCTTGGTCTGGGGATGGTCAAAGAACTCGTCGGGCGTGCCGGTTTCCACGATCTGGCCGTCGGCCATAAACACGACGCGGTCGGCAACGCGGCGGGCGAAGTTCATCTCGTGCGTAATTACGATCATCGTCATGCCCTGCTGGGCCAGACGGACCATGACCTCGAGCACCTCGTTGATCATCTCGGGGTCGAGGGCACTTGTGGGCTCGTCAAAGAGCATGGCCTTGGGCTGCATGGCGAGCGAACGGGCGATGGCCACGCGCTGCTGCTGGCCGCCCGAAAGCTGTGCGGGAACCTTGTCGGCCTGCTCGGCCACGCCTACGCGGCTCAGCAGGTCCATGGCGCGCTCGCGGGCCTCGTCCTTGGAGACGCCCAGCACATCGACCGGTCCCAGCATGACGTTCTGCAGTACCGTCATATGTGCAAACAGGTTGAACTGTTGGAACACCATGCCCAGCTCGGCACGCATGCGGGCAAGGTCTTTGCCTTCCTGCGGCAAGGGCTCGCCCTCGATGAGGATCTCGCCCGAGTCGATGGTTTCCAGGCGATTGATGGTGCGGCACATGGTCGACTTGCCCGAGCCCGAGGGGCCGATCACAACGACGACCTCGCCGCGGTCGACCGAGAGATTGATGTCGTTGAGGACGTGCAGATCGCCGTAGTGCTTATCGACGTGCCTGAGCTCGATCAGCGGCTGATTGCCGGTGAATGAGGTGCTCTGTGCCATGGTGCTCGGCTCCTTATGACTCGAAATGGTAAATCGTTAGCGAATGATGGTCGCGCCGGTCTTGTGCGAAACGTAGACAGCGGCCTTGTTGATTGCGACGTTGATGAGGATATAGATGACCGCGATCACCAGGTAGACCGACACGAGGGCGTCGTAGTTGGTAATGAGCACGCGGGCGTTTTGCATAAGGTCGGGGTAGCTCACCACGTAGGCGACGGTGGTGTCTTTGACGACGACCACAAGCTGCGAAATCAACGACGGAATGATAAACCGAATGGCCTGCGGCAGCACGATTTTAAAGGTGATTTTAGCCTTGGAGAGACCGAGCGCCTGGGCGGCCTCGACCTGGCCGCGCGGCACGGCATTGACGCCGGCGCGGAAGATCTCGGCGAGTACGCCGGCTGCGGCGAGCGCGACGGGAAGCGTGAGCATCCAAAACGACGGCAGCGCGATCTTGTACTGGGGCAGCACCAAAAAGAAGAAGTAGATGAATAGCAGGCTCGGCACGCCACGGAAGAAATCGGTGAGCACGCGGCAGACCAGCTGCAGCGGCTTGATGTCGCTGGTACGGCCGAGCATGAGGGCTAAGCCCAGTACCAGCGCGATGGCGCCGGCGGTGAGCGCGACCTTTACTGTGCCCTCAAAACCGGCAAGCAGGAACTTCCAGGTGGTGAGGTGCGTAAAGAAGTACCAGTAATGGACCGAAAGCTGGCCGGTCACATAAAAGCGCTGCAGTACCAGAGCGATGAGCGCGGCCACGGCAACAAGTGAGATGGCGGTGCCGACGCGAATCTTGGCGCGCATCTTGGGGCCGGGAGCCTCGTAGAGCGCATCGCGCATGGTGAGCGCGGAGGTGGAGTGCTTGCTCATCGGAGGATCCTCACCTTCTTATCGATATAGTTGCCAATGTGGCTCACCACAAAGGCCGTGCCCAGGTAGCCGAGCGCCGAGATAAAGAACGCGGCGACGCCGCCGAGCGAGCGCGTGTTGATGTAGCTCACCACGCCGGTGAGCTCCTGCGGTTTAAGCGGCACCTGACTGCCGAGTGCGGTGGTGAGCATGACGGCGATAAAGAGGTTGGTCATGGGCAGCACGCTCGAGCGCAGCGCCTGCGGAATCACGATCTTGGCGAGGATACGGCTGAAGCTCATGCCCAGCGAGCGGGCGGCTTCCACCTGGCCGACACCGACAGTGTTGATGCCGCTCATAAAGTTCTCGGAGCCAAAGGCAGAACCCAAAAGGACCGTGGCGACGATAACGCAGGTGCGGTAGGGCAGGACGACCTTGAGCGGTGGCAGTGCGTAGACGACGATGATGAGCAGCGCGATGCCGGGGATGTTACGGAAGACCTGAACATACAGGTCGCCAAAGACGCGCAGCGGCTTGAGCGGCGACACGCGCATCACGGTGACGGCGACGGCCAGCACCATGGCGATGGCAAACGACTCAAGCGTCATGCCCCAGGTTGCTAGCAGCGCGTCGATATAGTTCTGGCCATAGAGCGACCAGAGCTCGGAGAGACTCATGCGGACCTCCCGCCGGTAAGGAAAGGGGCTCCCGTGTGTACGGAAGCCCCGACAACTCAGTGAGGAAACAGTTTAGCGCAATAAAGCGCATCGTGCGTTTCCGTATGGTTTCGTAGCGGCCGTTACTAGGCTCGCTGCCTAGGCGCCGATCTCGGCAGCTCGGGAACATTGGTGTCGCCCGTACGGTCGCCAATGCAGATCTGCCACAGCTCGGTCCAGGTGCCGTCATCCTCGATCTTCTTAAGGAAGTCGTTGACAAAGGCGACACCGTCGGAATCGAGCGGCAGGCCGATGCCGTAGGGCTCCTTGCTGCCGAAGGGCTTGCCGGCAATCTTGTACTTGCCGGGCTCGCGGACCAGGGCGCTCTGCTGCATGTTGTTGTCGATGACGTAGGCATCGACGCGGCCCTGCTGGAGTGCCTGACGTGCCTCCTCGTCGGTCTTGAACTCCTGCTGGCTGGCCTTGGGGGCGAACTCCTCCAGGATGGCGGGGCCGTTGGAGCCGGACTGGACGGCGACGTTCTTGTCGGCCAGGTCGTCGACGCCCTTGATGTCGTCGTTGTCGGCGAGCACCAGGATAGCCTGCTGGGTGTAGTAGTAGGGACCGGCGAAGGAGACGAGCTTCTTGCGCTCATCGGTGATGGTGTAGGTGGCAAAGACGGCGTCAACCTGGCCGTTCTGCAGGACGGACTCGCGCGTGTCCGAGGTCACCTGGGTGATCTCGACCTTGTTCTCGCCCAGGATGTAGTTGGACAGGAGCTGTGCGATACCGGCGTCGAAGCCGCGGGTCTGACCGTCTTTCTCGTTGAGGAGGGAGAAAAGTGTGGAGGTCTGAACGCCACCGATCTTAAAGACACCGGCGTCCTTGACGGCCGTGGCCCAGGTGCTGGCGGCGATGGCGTCGTCATCGGCCTTGGGGCCGTTGTCGACGAGTTTGTCGAATGCCTTGGCATCGAGTATGGTGGAAGCCTCGGTATCTTCGGAGCTCTTGGAGGAGCCGGCGGCGGAACCCTTGTCGGCCTCGGCGCTGGTGTCGGAGCAGCCGGCAAGACCAAGGCCGGCGACGGTTGCGAAGGTGGCGGCGACGAAGCCGCGGCGGTCGAGAACGACCTGCTGGGAGAGGTTTTTGCTCATGGTAGAACACCTTTCTCAATAAAATCCCTAGCGGTTGAGTAGAGTTATACCCTATCGCGCTCAAATGGGTCAACACGAAATAACTCAGAAACATACTTACCTTATAGGTTATTCTACCTACCAAAAAGGGACAGGCACCTTTGTGGTGGTTCTTGCAGATGCAGCGGCATGCCTTGCTGTTTTGTCTCGATCTGTAACATCTGCAGCCATTTTTGCCGAGTAACTGTTACAGATTGAGATTTTCTCTTCAGGGGAATTCGAATGTCTCGATCTGTAATAGGTAGACGGCCAAAAGGTCTCTATCTGTTACAGATCGAGACAAAGGTTTGGAACTAAGACGTCTTATCTAGATCTGTAACAGTTAGACGGGAATTCGGGCCCTAGATGTTACAGATTGAGATAGTTGAGCTCAAAAATAAAAACTTCCGCAGGGGTGCTTCCCTTGCGGAGGTTTTTTACTCGTTGAGTAGCCTTACGGCCTCGGCGGCCATGTTCTCGACCGTCATGCCGTTCTGAGCGAGCAACTCGTTGGGGTCGTAGCGGTCGGGGAAGCCCTTGGCGATGCCAAAAGTGCGCGTGCGCACGGGCGTGCAGGCCAAGTAGCACGCGACACGCTCGCCCCAGCCACCGTCCAAGATGCCGTCCTCGAGGGTGACGACAACGCGATGCTCGGCGGCAAGGCTGTCGAGGAACTCGCGGTCAAGCTTGGTTGCAAAGCGAGGGTTGACGAGCGTGGCCTCGATGCCGTACTCGGCAGCCAAGCGATTTGCCACGTGCTCGCCCAGCTCAAAGAAGTCGCCAAGTGCGAGCACGGCCACGTCGCGGCCCTGGCGCACCACGTTGTAGCGAACGGCGCTGTAGTCGGTGTCTTCGGCAGGCGCCAGGTCGGGGCGGCTTACCAGGCCAATGCCCGGTACACGGATCGCTACGGGATGCTCGCGGTGGTCGAGCGACCAGCTCAGCATGGACAGATATTCCTCCATGCAGGCCGGTGCCAAGTAGTGCATGTTGGGAAGACCGCCCAGCATGGAAATATCAAAGAACGAAAGATGCGTCTCGGATGTGGTGCCAAAGATCGACGCGCCAAATACAAGGATCGTCGCCGGGGCATCGTTGAGGCACAGGTCGTGCCACAGTTCGTCGTAGGCGCGCTGCAAAAACGTGCCGTACACGCCAAAGACCGGCTTGGCACCGGCGCTGGCGAGCGCGGTGGCAAAGGTGACGGCGTGCTCCTCGGCAATGCCCACATCGACGAACTGTTTGCCGGCGGCAGCGCGAAGCTCGGGTGTAAAGCCCATGATGTAGGGCGTGGCGGCCGTGATGCCCACGACCTGCGGATCGTGCTCGATGGCGGCGCTGAGCGCCTCGCCCGTAATGTCGGCATAGGTGCGCGGCGCAGGCTCGCTCGGATGGCCCGGGCAGAGCTTGCGCCCAGTCGCCATGTCAAACGGACCCACGTGGTGCCAGCGCTCGGGGTCGCTCTGGGCCGGCTCAAAGCCCTTGCCCTTGGCGGTGGAGACGTGCAGCACGATGGGATGATCGATATTGCGCAGTTCCTGCAGCGCGTCGACCAGGGCCAACACATCGTTACCGGCGTCCAGATAGCGGTAGTCGAGCCCCATCGCGCGGAAAACGTTGCGCTCGCAGGTGCCGTTGCTGGCGCGCAGCTCGGCCAGATTGCGATACAGGCCACCGTGGTTTTCGGCGATGGACTGGTCGTTGTCATTGACGATGATGATCAGGTTGCTGTCGAGCTCGGCGGCATTGTTAAAGCCCTCAAACGCCAGACCGCCCGAAAGCGAACCGTCGCCAATGATGGTAATGACGTTGTAGCTGTCGCCCGCCAGATCGCGGGCGTGTGCCAAGCCGCAGCCCAGGCTCACCGATGTGGAGGTGTGGCCCATGGCGAACAGGTCGTGTTCGGACTCGTCGGGATTGGCAAAGCCAGAGGCCTCGCCGTAGCGTGCCGGGTCGATATAAGTGTACGCGCGCCCAGTCAGCGCCTTGTGGGCATAGGTCTGGTGCGACACGTCAAAGACAATTTTGTCGGTGGGGGAGTTAAACACGCGATGGAGCGCAACCGTAAGCTCAACGACGCCCAGGTTGGGGGCAACGTGCCCGCCGACGGCGGCGGAGCTTTCGAGGATGGCGTGGCGGATCTCGCCGCAGAGCAGCGGAAGCTCGGCGCAATCGAGAGCCTTGACGTCCTCGGGCGTTGTCGTTTGCGTAAGCAGCATCGTTGTGGGTTACTCCATGCGAATCGTGCGCCGGCACTCCCTCGGCCGGCACAATTGCACAAGACAGTCTCGCACATTTTGGCGTTTGATATGTGACGGCGGCGCGGTAATTCGCCAACTGGTGGGGCAAAACGTTTTGTCCGATGCCATACTGGTAAATTCGATGATGATTTTATTCATTGCGTGCAGGCTGCGGCTTGCCGCCGAGCGCCGCCGGAAGGAGGCCGCATGTCCGATACCGTTCGTGCCGAGAAAATCGCGCGCGAGGTCGACGATGCCGCCCGTCAGCTTGCCCAGGCGGGCCGCTTGGACCTGATGCATGAGTTTATCCAACATGGCGATGTGACGGTCTATACACATGTGACCTCGGTAGCGCGGGCAAGTCTGTCCTTTGCCGAGCGCCTGGGCCGCGTCGGTATCTCCGTCGACCGCTTATCGCTGCTGCGCGGGGCCCTGCTGCACGATTACTTTCTCTATGATTGGCACGACCCCGACCCAAGCCATCGACTGCATGGCTTTCGTCACCCGTTTTTTGCCCTGGCGCGTGCGGAGGAAGATTTTGAGCTGACGTCGCGCGAGCGGAATATCATCGCGCGCCATATGTTTCCGCTGGTGCCGGTGCCGCCGACGTGTCGTGAGGCATGGATTGTGTGCCTGGCGGATAAATGGTGCGCACTGCGCGAGACGATTGCCGGCCGTCTGCCGCGCAAAGGCGGCGCGAACGATTTGAACGAGGGCCCGAGTGACGGCTCGAGCAAAGAATCGAACGAAAAGAGGAGTGAGTAGACGGTGGGAACCGCGATCGACATGGCATTTGACGGCGCGACGCTTGCCGCCTGTCCGCTCTCGGCGCTGGTACTCTCGTTTGCCTTCTACGGTTTTTGCGGCTGGGTATGGGAGTCGACAGTCTGCGCCATGCTCAACCACGGACGCTTTGCCAACAGCGGCTTTTTGCTAGGGCCGTGTTGTCCCATCTACGGTGCGGGCGGCATCGCGTGCTGGCTGCTGCTGCGTGGAATCCCAGACGCCTCGAGCCAGTTTGTCGCTGCCGCGCTCGTATGCAGCCTGATCGAATATAGCGTGGGCGTGCTGTTGGAAAAAACGACGGGTGCCCGGTTTTGGGATTACTCGCATCTGCCGTTTAACCTGCACGGACGCATCTGCCTGTACTGGGCCTGCGCGTTTGGCTTGGGTGCGTTGTGTATTTGCCGTTTAGTGGAGCCGGCATTGCTGGGGCTGCTTGGCCATCTGCCGGTGCTGATTGTGCGGCTGTCCGCCTTTATCGTCGCGGTCGCGATGATGGTCGATGCGGTGTGCTCGTTGGCGAGCTGGCGGCGTCTGTCCGATCAGCTTGAGCGCGTGCGTGCCGACCTTGCCGACCGCATCAATGAGTCGCTTGCCGACGCCTCCGACTCTATGCTCGAACGTATTCCCGATTCGGCGATTGACTCGGTGGCGCAGACGCATATCCGCAGCCGTGCCGTTAACGCGTGGCTGGCCGAGCTGGGCGACGCGGCGCTCGATGCCCTGCGCGAGAAGACTTCGATGCCGACGTTTATTTCGGATGGTGCTCGCGGCCTGGCGCTCGCTGCCCGTCGCGTGGCCGATGCCGCGCCGAGCATGCCGCGTCCGTCGCTCGGTCGTCGCCTTGCCGGCAAGCGCATGAGCCGCCCGGTACCGAGCGTGTCACTCAGCCGCCGCGACCTACGCTTCTTTAACGCCTTCCCGCGTCTGCGCATCAATCGTTACGAGGGCGTCATCCGAGCTACCGACCTCCGCGACCGAGCCCGCGAGCTGTTCCGGCGCTAGCCAGAGCGGAGCCAAGCGCGCCCTTCTCGTTCGCACGTTTCCCGTTCGTTTCGCGTCCGTTGCCGCGCCGTTTCCAAGATTGCGGTGCCGTTTCCATTCGACAACGCAGCGTTTAACAACGCCGTATCTGGTCTACACCAGTTGCCCCTCGGCCGCATGATGGGCGCCGACAACGTTCATGCGACCAAGGGGGAGCGAATGTACGATACGGGATCGACAACGTTTATGCTCATCTGCACCATGCTCGTGTTTTTAATGACACCGGGTCTGGCGTTTTTCTATGGCGGCCTGTCCAGGCGCAAAAATGTCATCAACACCATGCTTATGTGCTTTGGCGCCATTGGCCTGGTTGGTGTGCTGTGGATTGTTGCCGGCTGGTCGCTGGCCTACGGTGGCGACGGCTCCAGTCCGTTTATTGGAGGCCTTGACCAGCTGCTGTGCCTGCCGGCGCTCAACCAGGTGCTGCAGGCGGCCGAGGGCAATGCTGCGGATGGTGCCGTCTACCCTCAGATCATCAACATCGCCTTCCAGATGGCGTTTGCCATGATCACCGCCGCTATCGTTACGGGCAGTCTGGCAGGCCGCGTTAAGTTCGGTGCCATGACGGCCTTCCTGGGCATTTGGCTGCTTGTGGTCTATGCGCCGCTCGCCCACATGGTTTGGGGCGGCGAGGGCTCCTTTATCGGCGACATCATCGGCGCGCTCGACTTTGCCGGCGGCGACGTGGTACACATTTCGTCCGGTCTTACGGGCCTGATTCTCTGCTTAATGCTCGGCCGTCGTCGCGGCTTTGGCATGATGAGCTACCGTCCGCATAACGTGCCGTTTGTGGCGCTGGGCGCCGGCCTGCTTTGGTTTGGCTGGTTTGGCTTTAACGGTGGCAGCGAGTTTAAGGCCGACGCCGTGGCGGCGCTCGCCATCCTCAACACCGTGACGGCCAGCGCGGCGGGCATGGTCTCGTGGCTTGTCGTCGAGCGCGTGCACACCGGTCGTCCCACGCTGGTGGGTGCTAGCACCGGTTTGGTTGCGGGCCTTGTGGTGGTTACGCCGGGTGCGGGCTTTGTCGAGCCGTGGGCGGCGCTGGTCATGGGCCTGATCGTATCGCCCGTCTGCTACCTGGCTATCAGCCATCTCAAGACCAAGTTTGGCTACGACGACGCGCTTGACGCGTTTGGCTGCCACGGCATTGGCGGCATCTTGGGCGGCGTGCTCACGGGCCTGTTCTGTGTGCCGGAGCTTTCGTGGACCGGTAAGGGTGGCCTGTTCTACACGGGCGACGTGTCGCTGCTCATCTCGCAGATTTTAGGCATTGTGGTGACGGTCGCTATTGTGCTGGTGCTCGATTTGTTGATCGCCGCGGTGGTCAAGGCGCTGTTCCACGGTAGCCTGCGCGTGGACGAGGCCGACGAGGCACTGGGCTTGGATGCGAGCCAGCACGGTGAGAGCGCCTATCCTTCGTTTAGTGGTCTGGACTAACAGTTTCAAACGTTCTGTCAGACCAACTCTTAAAGAGAGGAATTCACTATGAAGAAGATCACGGCAATCGTTCGTGCTGAGAAGCTTGAGGTTCTTAAAGACGCGCTGTTTGCTGCTGATGTTCGCGGCATGACTATCAACCAGGTGCAGGGCTGCGGCGCACAGCATGGCTGGAAGGAATACGTGCGCGGCAACGAGTTGCTTGTCAACACGATCCCTAAGGTGCAGTTCACCCTTATCTGCGCTGATGAACATGTCGATGGCATTGTCGACATCATCTGCAACGCCGCCCGCACCGGTGCCGTTGGAGACGGCAAGATTTGGGTCGAGCCGGTCGAGGATGTTATCCGCATCCGTACCGGCGAACACGGCCCCGCCGCGGTGTAGAATCGACCGTCTGCCATCCGCAACGTTAAAATGCTGCAATGAGGCACAAGGCTTGCGTTGCGGATGGGCGGATTATGGGTCGCAATAAATATCCCGAGGAGACGGTCGCGAAGATTCTCGACGCGGCACTGGAGCTATTCTGCGCACAGGGTTATGAGGGGACGAGCATTCAAGATATCGTTGACCGTCTCGATGGTATGACCAAGGGCGCTGTCTATCATCACTTCAAGAGCAAAGAAGAGATTTTCAACGCCGCGTTTGATCGGGCGATGACTCCGATTGTTGAGCGCCGCCGCTCGATGCTTGGCGTCGGTAATATGACCGGAGCCCAAAAGCTCAAGCGACTGTACGCTCCCGAGTCCGTTGTTCCACAAATTGAGCTATGGGCACGTATGCGTCCTGCAGCAGATCCGGTAAAAAGCTCGCGCCTACTGGCGATGCAGTACCAGGGCTCATTTGACGAGTCGGCCGATGGCTGTCTCTTGCCAGTGATCGAGGAGGGCATCGCCGACGGATCCATTGCGTGCGAATGCCCGCGCGAAGCGGCAGAGGCCGTATCGTTGCTGGCGAATCTCTGGTTGCTGCCACTGTTTCGTCCGCTTGAACCCAAGGATCGAATGCTCGCTCGCGCTCAATGTTTGGCGCAGATGGCCTCTGCGGTGGGACTCGATTTGGGCGAGGAAGTGCTCCAGACAACGGCGCAGATTTGGGACGTATGGGACTGCGCCGGGTGGTAATATAGATACCAACGGTATGTAATTGATTTGTGAGGGTAGCCACGGCTGCCCTTTTCAAGTCATTAAATACATACTAGTGGTATGTATAGGGGGTGGGCTTATGGCTGGGCTGAGAGACGTCGGTGTCTCGTTGAAATCAAAAACAGTGCGGTCAATCAGGCTCGCGGAACTTCTGGTTGCGCAGCTGTGCACGTATTCGATGCTGTCGGCGCTGTGCTTTGCGTATCCACTTTACTTGTTCGATCGCAGTGGATCGTCAACGTTATATGGCGTCGTCGCGGCGATAGCGTTCATACCCGGCGTACTTGCAACTCCGGCTGGCGGAATCTTGGCGGATAGGGGAAGACATCGCGAGGTCCTCGTGGCCCTCGGCATTGCTCTGATGACTGCATCACTGCTGTCTATCCCCATGAAGCGCTCGTTGCCTCTTGCGGTCGTCGTAGTAGCGATACTTTGTGTTCAATATGGTGTTCAATCGCTGCTAAAGCCAATGCTCCAAATTGAGACGGTGCGCATGGCGGGTGAAAAGAAGGTTGAGCGGGCCACTGCATTGGTTTCGCAGGTGACCATGGTGAGCAATATCTTGGGTCCTGTGGTCGGGACGGCAGTCTATGGGTGCTTTGGCATCGATGCTCTTTGCACAATCGCGTCGGTAACGTTTGCGATTTCAGCTCTGTTGTTTGGTGGCGTACTCAAGCAAAATGCCTCATCTGAAACGATGGGAGACGGCGCGACTCGCACGACATGCCGAAACGATTTTCGGGAGTCGATTCGGTATCTGTTGCAAAATGCATCATTGGTCGCTGTGATTTTGCTTGCGGCCGTTTTGAACCTTGCGTTGGTTGGGCTAACGATTGGCGCTCCCATTATTGTTACAAAGCATCTCGGCATGCAATCGTCCTGCGTTGGGATAGTTGAGGTTGCTCTGGGCTTGGGTGGTCTTACCGGCAGTGGCTTGGTCGGCATTTGGCCGCATCGCTTTTCTTTCAATGGCATATGTCGATATGTTGCGATGATCTGTTTTGGAGTCGCGCCGATCATTGTCGCGCTATTGTGCGGCACTGATGTATGTGCGTTCGCCGTGTTTGCAGTTGGTTCGGCATGGGTCATGGTGTGGGCAAGCATTGCGTCGGTTGAAATCATCGCGTTTGTTCAGCGGGCAGCGCCGACTGAGCTCTGCGGAAAAGTGCTTTCGGTCGTTTACATGGTCCTTTCCTGCGCAACGCCTATCGGCCAATTGACGTACGGGGCTGCATATGATCGATGGACACCGGCGATTGTATTCGCAGCCATGTTGGCGGTGCTGACGTTGATGACGGCTCTGTTTTATCGGCTGAAAAATCGATTGCGGCGATTGTCTTAACGCGCTGGGGCACCGTGAATTTGTGAAGGCGGTGGTACGCCGCGCCGGGACGGCATTGTTTGGACATGCCTCTCCTTCGTCTACAATATCGGGCAGACGAAGGAGAGGCATGTCCATGATCAAGATGTTCGCGAGTGACTTAGACGGAACGCTGCTGAACGCCCTGCACGAGGCGGATGGGACCATCCGCCGCGCCATTCGCGAGCTGACTGAGGCTGGCCTGCACGTGGTTCCCGCGACTGGACGATCGACGTTGCCGATCGGCGAGCATGGCTTTACGGGCCTGGCGCTTGACGCCTGCTGCTCCAATGGATCCATCGTGCGCGACAGCCATGGCGAGGTGCTCAAGACTTGGACCATCGATCCGCAGGTCACTGAGGAACTGCTCAAGGCGTTCCCGGACATTTGCTTTGATTGTTCCACGCCCGATGGCATGTACTCGAGCGGTTCGTTCGAGATGCATCAGGCGGGCTTTAAAAAGGACAGCCCCATCAAGCGTATTGTGATGCGCGGCATGCGTGCGCGCGGTGGGTATCACGAGGAGCAGTATTTCGACCAGTCGATCGGTGACATCCTGCGCCACGATGTATGCAAGATCAATTGTCGCGTGACCTCGCCCGAGCTGGAGCGTGACCTTAAGGCCTATCTTGCCGAACGCTCGGACCATGTGGTCAACGCGCCGTTCGATCCGGTGATGTTCGAGATCACGGACGTGGCGTGCAACAAGGGCGAGAGTGTGGCCTGGCTGGCGGGCTACTACGGTATTGCCGAGGACGAGGTCGCGGTCTACGGCGACGGCGGCAACGACATCGCCATGCTCAAGCGTTTCCGCCACAGCTATGCGACCAAAAACGCTAGCGATGCAGCTAAGGCTGCTGCGAGCGCAACTATCGGCAGCTGCATGGTCCACGCCGTCCCCAAACACATGCTCGCCACCATGCATAAGCAGAGCTCCCGCACCATCATTGAATAATGTGACAAAGGGACTGTCCCTTTGTCACAGTGGGGACTAGCTTCTTTAAACACGAACATATATTCGCATATTTAACTGCGCTTTGATAGAATTGTTGCTGTTGGCGGCAGTTCCATGTGCCGGGCAGCGCCCTCCATCTGATGGGAGGTGATGCCCATGACCGATTTGATTGATTTCGTGAGGCTCCTGACCGCATTGGTCTCGCTTCTTACGACGCTTATCGGACTTTCCGAGGCACTCAAGCAACGCTCGAAGCAACGAAAGAGGGGTCGCCGCCGCTAAGGCGTTGACCCCTTAATCCACGCAACGGCGCTGCCCAGCTTTGCAGAACTTGGGCTGCCGTCGACACCATTCTACCCACGAATGACATTTTGGACAATCGGCAATGTCGCTTCTAAAAGCTGAGCGCAACCTAATGTGACAAAAAGACAGTCCCTTTGCCACAATCTAAATATTGCCTTTACGTGTTGATACACACGGTGTGCAATAATACTCGCACTGTGCAATAGCGCACAGGCTGAGTAACAAGGAGGACGCTTGTCCCAGCTCGAGAAATGCGATCGCAGGTCCCTTCGCTCGCAGCGCGCCCTTCGCCAGGCACTTGCCAGCGAGCTTGCCGAAAGCGGCGATCTTTCGCGCATTAATGTCGCGTCGCTCACCGAGCGTGCCGGCCTTACGCGCCGCACGTTCTATTCGCACTACCGCGATATTCCCGACTTTATCAATCAGATCGAGGAAAGTCTGCTGGCTGAGATCCGCGAGCACGTTGAGCTCATTACCGCAGCTCATCTGCCCGATCTGTATCGCAGCATCGATGAGCTCGAGCCAGCACCTGGTTCGGTTGAGCTGCTGCGCTATCTTGCGGCCAACCGCGATCTGATCGGATCGCTGCTGGGCCCGGGCGGCGATCAAGCCTTCATTAAAAAGATTATCGACACCGCGCGTGAGGCCGTGGTGCCGCGTGCGCAGACGGGTATTTTGGGCCTGGCGCTGGGTACGTTCTTTGACTACTACGTCACCTTCGTCGTGAGTGCCGAGGTCGGTCTGCTCCAACGCTGGTATGAGCGCGGGCTCACCGAATCGCCCGAGGCCATGGCGCGCATTATGACGGTTATCGCCTTTGTGCGTCCCGGCGACTTGTATGGCCAACCCATCGATATCAACGTGCCGGAATACGGCATGAAGCTATTGAACTTGCAGCTCGAAGACGCGGTCGACACCGCCGTGTCCGTTGAGTCCCATAACTAAGAGGAGAGACAGATGAGCAAACTCGTCGAGGGCATTAAGGACCGTATGGTCGCTGCCGCGCGTGAGGCCGCGCCCGCCGTGGCGGATGCCGCGCAGAAGGCGGCGACCGCTGCTGCCGAGAAAGTTGCCGGGGCAGTCGCCGAGGCCAAGAATGCAGCGGGGGAGGCAATCGTCGCCGGCGTACCGACTGGCGTAACCACAGCCACCGCTGTCGAGCCCGTAGCCGCCGCTCAGGCCCCCGAAGGCGCGATCTTCAACCCCGAGAACGCCCGCGGCAACCTGCACCTGGGCATCGACGTGGGCTCCACCACCGTCAAGCTCGCCGTGCTCAACGACGACAACCAAATTGTCTACGCCAAGTACCAGCGCCATCACACCGATGTCCGCGCCTGCGCCCGCGACCTGTTCGAAGGCGCCGCGACCGTGTTGCCGACGGCTCAAATGACCTGCGCCATCACCGGCTCGGGCGGTCTGCTGCTCTCGCAGTGGCTCGACCTGGAGTTTGTCCAGGAGGTCATCGCCAGCAAACGCGCCGTCGAGACCCTCATCCCTGCCACCGACGTCGCCATCGAGCTGGGCGGCGAGGACGCCAAGATCATCTACTTCGATAACGGCATCGAGCAGCGCATGAACGGCACCTGCGCCGGCGGCACGGGCGCCTTCATCGATCAGATGGCCACCCTGCTGCACACCGATGCCAGCGGCCTCAACGAGCTCGCGGCCAACGCCACCACCATCTATCCCATCGCCAGTCGCTGCGGCGTATTTGCCAAGACCGACGTGCAGCCGCTGCTCAACGAGGGCGCCCGTCCCGAGGACGTGGCCGCCTCCATCTTCCAGGCCGTCGTGACCCAGACCATCTCGGGCCTGGCGTGCGGTCGTCCCATCCGCGGCAACGTCGCCTTCCTGGGCGGCCCGCTGCAGTACCTCTCCGAGCTGCGCCACCGCTTCTACCTCACGCTCAACCTGGACGAGGAACACCGTATCGTGCCCCAAAACGCTCACCTGTTTGTGGCGAGCGGCGCCGCCATGGCGCACGAGTCCAACAAGCTCAGCACGTTCCCGCAGCTCATCGAGGCCATCGATGCCCTGGGTGACACGCAGGGTGCCGAGGTCGAGCGTCTGGATCCGCTCTTTGCCACCGACGAGGACTTTGCCGAGTTCAAGGGTCGCCACGACCAGGAAGTCGTCCCCAAGGGCAAGCTCGACGGCTACACCGGCCGCGTGTTCATCGGTATCGACGCCGGCTCCACCACCATGAAGGCCGCGCTCGTGGGCGAGGACGGCCAGCTGTTGCACACCTGGTACGGCAACAACAACGGCGACATCCTGGGCACGGCCAAGGTCATCATGGCCGATTTCTACAACCACATCCCCGCCGGCTGTACCATCGGCCACGTGACCACCACGGGCTACGGCGAGGCGCTGCTCATCGAGGCCCTCAAGGCCGACTCCGGCGAGATCGAGACCGTTGCGCACCTGCGTGGCGCCAAGGCATTCCTGCCCGGCGTCGAGTTCATCCTGGACATCGGCGGCCAGGACATGAAGTGTCTGCGCGTTAAGGACGGCGTGATTGAGCACATCATGCTCAACGAGGCCTGCTCATCGGGCTGCGGCAGCTTTATCGAGAGCTTCGCCGTGTCTATGAACATGGACGTGCGCGCGTTTGCCGATGCCGCCATCCATGCCAAGGCCCCCGTCGACCTGGGCAGTCGCTGCACGGTCTTTATGAACTCGCGCGTCAAGCAGGCGCAAAAGGAAGGTGCCACGGTGGGCGACATCGCGGCCGGCCTGTCCTATTCCGTCATCAAGAATGCCCTGTTCAAGGTCATTAAGCTGCGCGACCCCAAGGAGATCGGCAGCCAGGTGATCGTTCAGGGCGGCACCTTTATGTCCGACGCCACGTTGCGCGCGTTTGAGCAGCTCACCGGCGTTCATGCCGTGCGTCCCGACATCGCCGGCTGCATGGGCGCCTATGGTGCGGCCCTGCTCGCCCGCGATCGCGCCGGCGCCGACGGCACCTCGACCATCCTTTCGGCCGAGGACATCGCGCACCTCACCGTGACGCAAAAGCATGTCCGCTGCGGCCGCTGCTCCAACAACTGCCAGCTCACCGTCAACGACTTTGGCGGCGGCAGGCGCTTCATTACCGGTAACCGCTGCGAGAAGGGTGCCGGCCACAAAAAGCAAAAGACCGAGGCGCCCAACCTCTTCAAAAAGAAGAACGATCTGCTCTTTAACCGCGAGGTGCTGAGCCCCGACGAGGCCCCGCGCGGCACCGTCGGCATCCCGCGCGCGCTCAACATGTACGAGAACTACCCCTTCTGGCATGCGTTCTTTACGCGCCTGGGCTTTAGCGTACAGCTGTCCGACCAGTCGAGCAAAAAGACCTACCAGGCGGGCATCGAGTCCATGCCGTCCGAGAGCGTGTGCTATCCGGCCAAGATGAGCCACGGCCACGTGATGAACCTTATCGACCGCGATGTCGACTTCATCTGGATGCCGTGCGTGCGTTGGGAGCGCAAGGAGGACCCGACCGCCGGCAACTGTTACAACTGCCCCATCGTCATGAGCTACCCCACGGCGTTGGCACTCAACATCGACGAGATCCGCGAGCAGAACATCGAGTTCCTGTACCCGTTTGTGCCCTATCACGACAAGACCGAGCTCAAGCGCCGTCTGTACCAGGTGCTCGCCGTCGACCGTGTGGCCGATGCGCAAGCCGGTCGCGGTCGCGTGCGTGGACCCAAGATCACGCGCTCCGAGGTCGATGCCGCCGTCAACGCTGCCTTTGAGGCCGATGCACGTTTCCACGAGGACATCCAGACCATGGGCGAGGAGGCCCTTAAGTGGTTCGAGGACCACGGCGGTCACGGCATCGTGCTCGCCGGCCGTCCCTACCATAACGACCCCGAGATCAACCATGCCCTGCCCGAGCTTATCTCGAGCTTTGGCTTTGCGGTCTTTACCGAGGATTCGCTCGCGCATCTGGTAAAGCCCGAGCGTCCGATTCGCGTTGTCGACCAGTGGATGTACCACAGCCGCCTGTACGCCGTCGCCCGTTTTGTGACCATGCGCAACGATTTGGACCTGATTCAGCTCAACTCCTTCGGCTGCGGCTTGGACGCCCTGACCACCGACCAGGTGCAGGAAATCCTTGAGGCCAGCGGCAAGATCTACACCGTGCTCAAGATCGATGAGGTGTCCAACCTGGGCGCCGCGCGCATCCGTATCCGCTCGCTCATGGCGGCGCTCAAGGACCAGGAGGCCGAGCGCTTGGCCGAGGCCACGGCCGCGGGCGAGGCCTACGAGCAGGGCGATGCCGCGCCGGTGACGCCCTCCACGGATGCCCCCGCGTTCGCGAGTCGCAAGTACACGTTTGAGGCTCAGCGCGAGAGTGCTTCGACCGCGTGGCCCAAGGTGCCCTTTACCGAGCAGATGCGCGAGGAGGGCTACACCATTCTGTGCCCGCAGATGGCGCCGATTCACTTTGACCTGGTCAAAGAGGTGTTCCGCGGTGCCGGCTACAACTTGGAGCTGCTGCCCTCGACCGATCACGATGCCGTCGAGGCCGGCCTGCGCTACGTGAATAACGACATCTGCTATCCGTCGATTCTGGTGACGGGCCAGATTATGGAGGCCATCGAGAGCGGTCGGTACGACCTGTCCAAGACGGCCGTGGTCATCAGCCAGACCGGCGGCGGCTGCCGTGCCACCAACTACATCGCGCTCATCCGTAAGGCCCTGCGCGAGAGCGGCCACCCCGAGATCCCAGTAATCTCGCTTTCGGCCGTGGCGCTCGGCGAGGACAACCCCGGCTTTAAGATCACGCCGGCGCTGCTTAAACAGGCAGTCTACGCGGTGCTCTTTGGCGACGTGATGATGCAGATGCTCTATCGTTGCCGCCCGTACGAGGCAACGCCCGGTGCCGCCAACGCGCTCTACGAGGAGTACATGGCACGAGCCCGCAAGCTGGCGCCCAAGTTCAACCGTCACAACTACACCAAGCTGTGCCGCGAGGCCATCCGCGCGTTCGACACCATGCCGCTTGTGGGCGAGGGCACCAAGCCGCGCGTGGGCGTGGTCGGCGAGATCCTGGTCAAGTTCCACCCTACAGCCAACAACCACGTGGTCGACGTTATCGAGCGCGAGGGCTGCGAGGCTGTGGTGCCGGGCCTGCTCGACTTCTTCCTGTACTCCATGAGCAACGCCGAGCTGCAGAAGGACGAGTTGGGCAGCTCTGCCACGACGCGTGCGGGCATGCAAGCGCTTATTAAGCTCGTGGACTGGATGCGTACGCCGGTGGAAGAGCTGCTCGAGAAGTCCCGCCGCTTTGAGGCGCCCGAGCGCATCGGCACCATGGCCGACAAGGCCCGCACGGTGCTTTCGGTGTGCAACAACATGGGCGAGGGCTGGCTGCTCACGGCCGAGATGCTCGACCTGATCGATCATGGCGCACCCAATATCATCTGCACGCAGCCCTTCGCGTGCCTGCCCAATCACGTGGTGGGCAAGGCCGTGATTAAGGAGCTGCGCCGCCAGCATCCCGAGAGCAACATCGTCGCGGTGGACTACGACCCCGGCGCGTCCGAGGTCAACCAGCTCAACCGTATTAAGCTCATGATCAGCGTGGCCAAGGAGAACATGCGCGCCGGTAAGGGCTTTAAGCTCGAGAAGGTGGCGCCGCTCGCGATGGACGAGGTCACCGGCCAGATGCGTGCTCATGACGGCTGTGTGAGCTGCGGGCCGGCCAGCGAGGAGGCCGTGGCATCGGTCGCCGAGCGCCTGGGACGCGGCATTAAGAAGTAACTGGCCTGCTATGGGCTAGATATGGGACAAACGGGTGGCAGCCGTACCGGTTACCACCCGTTTTTACTGGACATCTGTTGCGTAAACGGTCCAACTATCACCCCCTGCGAACTTGGATTTCGGAAGTATGCGGCAAAATTTGAATAGGCCGAGCACACTGGATATGCCCAAGCTTTGTACCTGCGGTTTTATTGGTGAAAAACCGGGGTGTGCTCGAGGGCTCCGGAATTTGCCGCATACTTCCGAAAACAACGTCTCGGTGGCACCAAAAATTGCCTCCAGAACCCTGAGATAATGAACATATGTAGCCGTTCGCCGCAAATTATCGTCCGTTCATGGAACCTATCTCCAACGAGTTGTAACCATATGGTTTGATGTTGGAAACATATGATTGCCGGCAGGCCATAGGCGACGTTCCCCCTGATATCGGAGGTTCCAGGTATGTTTCACGCTCCGTTAAGCAACTATCGGCTGGGCTAGCATGGGCCGCCGCACTATCTCAATAACCCTTGCAGTGGTCTGCCTGGCTGTGCTCCTGGGCGCTACAGGGCTGTTTGCTATAAGCCGAGAAACGTCCTATATGCAGGAATGCGCTTCCGAAGGGTTTGCCATTGATGGTTTCTATTGGGATGACAAAACGAGTCGGGTAACCCTGGCTTTTCTTGAGGAGGACAACTGTCGATGGCAGCTGGTCGACCAAGACGGAATCTGCACAGACGGGCAGTTTAAGCGTACGGATGACCCCAACATCCTGATATTAAAGAAGGAAAACGGTGAAGAATTCGGTACGGTCCACGTGGCGTACTTGTCACGCCGACGCGATCAGGGCTTGCTCTACCTATTTAGAGATACCAGGGTGACCCGTTTTTATCTGGTGAGTACCGGTCCGGCGTTTACGGTGGAGTCTGGCGATGTCGATGCGGACAGTTGATTCACGGCAATAAAACAGCGAGCGGGGCACGGACATGAATCGCGCCCCGCTTTTTTGCTCGCGGCCTGCGTCGCGTCTGCGCCTCGTTCCGACTCGCGCCCGTGCGCGCATCCATCTCACATCCCGCATCACTTCACATCGAACTCCACGCGATCGAGTTCGGGCACGTTGAGGTCGATGAGCTTGCGGGCAACGCGGCGGTCGTGCGCCCCAAGCGTCTCGCTTGTCGTCACATGGGCGACAATCTCGCGCTCGACGATACCCTCCTCCTCGCCTTCGGTGGTCGAGGTCTCGACGGCGACGGTGTAATCCTTAAAGCCTGGCAGCACCGCCGCAAGCTCGCGCGTGGTTTCGGTGACGCCGTAGCCGTCCTGCACGCCGGCTTGCGCCGAGCCAATAGACCCCGTCGTCATAACGATGCAGGGGATGGCAAAGACTACCGTGCCCACAATGATGCGGCGGCGCACCTTGCGCGATAGCTCGTCGACCTCGGCGTTTTCTTCAGCAGTCACAATACCGTCGCCGTTCAGGTCGCGCTTGAGCGGCACGCGCAAAAGAAGCAGAACGGCTTCGGCCGCCAGCGCGATAAAGACGACGTTGATGCCAAACTCATAAAGCGCCGAGAGAAACAGTGGCCCGCTTGCGATGGCGATGCCATAGCCCGCCGCGCACAGGGGCGGCATGAGCGCGGTCGCCACGGCCACGCCGGCGATGAGCGTGGCGGGTTCCTGGTCGCGCGAGTTGCCCAGGCCACCCGCAAAGCCGCCCGCGAGCGCGACGGCAAGGTCCCACACAGTCGGTGTCGAATTGTCGATGATGGCGGCCGTGGTGGTGCCAAGGGGCGAGAGCTTAAAGTACAACGTAGACGTGACCAGGCAAAAGGCCATCTGTAGAGCCAAGCCCGCGACGGCCTCGACGGTAATCTCGCGGTCGAGCGTAGCGATGCCGTATGCCATGGCAAGAACCGAGCCCATGAGCGGGCAGATGAGCATGGCGCCCACGATGGCGATGTCCGAGTCGATATCGAGGCCGATGCTTGCGATGAGCATGGCGATGATGAGGATGCACAGGTGCGAGCCGGTCAGGCGCGCCCCGTTTACAAAGCGTTTGCGGATCACGTGATAGGGTGCGCGACCCTCGCGAATGTTGAACGCCCGCTTTAGGAAGCGATGCGCCTGTTCAGCCGCTTCGCTGTGGGCGGGGCGGATGCCGTGACGCCGATGATGACGCTCACGCAGTCGTTCGATCTGTTGCTTGTCGAGTTCCATGTTCACCTCGTTCTGGCACGGGCCGCGCAACGCGCCCGTTGTCCTAACTCTACACCGTGGCGGGCGGGGTGTCTGTTGGATGCGGAATCCGATAGGGCGGATGACGCGGGAGCAAATGCAAATCACAGGCTCAATTCGATCCCGCAAGAATATGATGCGCCAGCTCCTACATATGTGACGAAATTGTGAAGCACGAGAGCGCGAATTTCAAAAAATCCGCCGGTGACCAATGTTGCGCAACAGAATTCAAAAATCAGCTCCTACAGTTTGAAGCGTATGGATAAATCCGTGTCAAAGGGAGAAAGCCATGGCAAACTACAGTCCACAACACTTTGAGCCTCGGGCTAAGGCCGTCAACGTCAAGGGCGTTGCCAACCGCGCCGTCGCAACCGTTTTGACGGCGGGCCTCATCGCTCAGCCGCTCATGTCGCCGCTGGCGGCAATCGCCGCACCGTCAACCGGTAACGGCGATTCTGTTCAGGGGGGGGGTAGTTCTGTAGAGAATACCGTTGCCGCCGGTAACCAAGCGGTCGTAAAGACGGCTGCCCAGCTGGCCGAGGAGTCGGCAAAGCAGCTCAAGGACGCTCAGGCCGCCTACGATGCCGCCCAGAAGAAGGCCGACGCGGCGGGCCAGTCTCAAAAGCAGGCGCAGCAGCAAAAGAATCAGGCCTCGCAGGCCGTGACCGATAACGCCGCCGAGCAGAACGCAGCAGAAGTCGCCGCGCTCCAGGAGAAGATTGACGAGCTCAAAGCCGCCGTCGAAAAGACCGAGCAGCAGCAGAAGAAGCTGGGCGACCTGAACGATCGGCTCGAACAGGCCAACAAGAGTGTCGAGGATAAGACCCAGGCGCTCAAGGACGCCAAGGCAAAGCAGGATGAGGCCAAGAAGGCCCTCGATGATGCCCAGGCCAAGCTCGAGGCCATGGGTATGGACGAGTACGAGGCCGCCAAGAAGGCCGTCGAGGACGCGCAGGCAAAGCTCGATGACGCCAATAAGGCCGTTACTACTGCACAGGCCAATCTGGACCAGGCCAAGGCTGCCGAGGCCAGCGCCCAGCAGGAAAAGCAGAATACCGAGGCGGCTTTGACGACTGCCCAGGCCAAGAAGCAGGAGACTGCCGCTGCTCTCGCAGCCGCAACCACCGCGCGCGATAACGCCCAGCAGAAGTTCAACCAGGCGCAGGCCGCGCTCGATGCTGCCGTCTCGGGTACGGGTGTTGACCTGAGTGCGCTTGAGGCCGCCAAGAAAGCTGCTGCTGGTGAGCTCAAGACCGCGCAGGCGGAGCTCAATGCCGCGACGGATGCCGACGCCACCGCACAGACAAATCTGCAGGCCGCCCAGGCTGCCGTCGCTGCCGCGCAGGAGAAGGCCAACGCCGCCAACGCTGCTGTGGCATCTGCCCAGTCTGCATACGATGCGGCAAACAAGGAGTACAAGGACGCGGCCAGTAAGCGTGACGCCGCGAAGACGGCATACGAGCAGGCCCAGCAGACCGAGGCCGACAAGAAGGCGGAGTACGATAAGCTTGTCGAAGTTCGCAAGCAGAAGCGCAGCGAGTGGGAGGCAGCCTGCGCTGCTTCGAACGCCGCGGAAAAGGCTTATGACGCTGCTAATGTCCAGGCTGAGGCTCTTGAGCAGCAGATTGCTGAGCTCAAGTCCAACATGACCGTTGACCAGGAAGTCATCAGCCAAGGTATACTCGGCTTCATGAACTATATTAGCGACGGCAGCCAGTTCACAGCCACGCAGAAAAAGAACGCCCAGGAAGCCGTATCGATGCTGACCGGTGCCGCTGACAAGGCCGAATGGTATGACCAGTACGTCGATCAGGACATGTCTCGCGACACCAACCCGCTTTCCTTGGAGCAGATGCGCAACGCCCTGACATATCTCGACACCCAGAACAACCTCCGCAAGGCGAACGGTCAGTCGGCGCTCAGCGTCAGCCTCCGCATGACTGCGGCAGCCGCTCTTAATACATCATATTCATCGAACATCTGGGGACACTCGAACTGTTACTTCGACAACGGCGAAAATCTTGCTGGCGGAGGCGGCGCATATACCGGCGGCGAGACCGAGGATACGCTTGGCTGGCCATATACCGGTCTCTACACCCAGGAGAAAAAGGCATTCGATAAGTACGTCGAACAGTATGGTGACGCACTTGGGAGCCATCGATATGATTCATGCTATATCTACCAGCACTACTACAGCATCTACAAAGAGTGCGGGCACTATCTCAACATCATCGATGCCGGCACGAAGGCTATCGGTATCGCGACCGGTAGCGGTAAGAACACCGATTCCGAGGTAACCGTATTCGATTACAGCGCTGATGATACTCAGGCTGATTTCACTGTCTCCGAGTTCAAGAAGCTCGTGAACGACTACATCGACTCTGCCTATAACGCTGGCGGCACGCAGGCGCAGAAGGCGCAGCTCAAGGAGCTTCAGGGCAAGCTCGCCGAGGCGCAGAAGAACTTTGGAACTACTAGGGAAGCTTACTTCGCAGCTGTAAACGGGCAGGATGCCGCCCAGGACGCTTTCACCGCAGCAGATGTGAACATGAACACCGCCAAGGGCGAGTACGAGAAGGCCAAGTCCGGCACCGCCGCCGCGAAGACGGCATACGACGCCAAACTCAAGGGTATCGACGTCAAGACGCCCAAGACCAAGCTCGACGCCGCCAAGGGCGAGGCCGCTACTGCCCAGGCGGCTCTCGATAAGGCAAACGCCACGCTTGCTGACAGCAAGACGAAGGCAGCCGAGGCCGCTGCTCACAAGGCGAAGGCTCGCAGCGCCCGCGACGCCGCCAAGGTAAAGTCCGATCAGGCCAACGAGGCGTATGACAACGCTACTGCTTCGGTCAAGGACCTTGCCGCCAAGTGCGATGCCGCCAAGACGGATCTTGCGAACAAGCAGGGCACGCTTAACGATGCCAAGAAGGCCGACGACACTGCCCAGGCTGGCGTTGACAAGGCTCAGGCCGCAGATGTGCACGCCGCGACCGCTCTTTCGGGCGCCAAGCAGGCAGTTGCCGCCAAGACGCAGATCCTGTCCGACGCGCAGGCGAAGGCCAAGGCCGCCGAGGACGAGCTTGCCACCGCAAACAAGGCCTTCGAGCGCTTCGCCGGTGCCCAGAAGGCGGTCGACGACGCCAAGGCCGCCTATGACGCTGCCGTCGCCGGTGTCGCCGATGCCCAGAAGCAGCTCGAGGCCGCCAACGAAGCCGTCGTCGATGCGAACTTCGAGATCGTCGAGGCCAAGGCCGAGCTTGCCAGCGATGAGGCACTCAAGGCCGATCTTGAGGCTGTCGACCATAAGGCATCCCTTGCCGCGGGCACGACGGGCAACGAGAAGCTGGTTAAGCTGAACGCTGCCTACGCTCGCTATAAGGCTGCCGTCGATGCCGCCGCTGGTCTCAAGGCTGCTCTGAGCGATGCCGATGCCAAGCTGTCCGATGCCAACGACGCCTATGCCGCCGCGCTTGCCGAGCTTGGCGATGCCAAGGATGCCCTGGCTGCCGCGCAGGCCGAGTACGACAAGTATCATCCCAAGGCTGAGCTGCAGGCCAAGCCTCAGGTTGCGCAGGCTGCCGCAAAGGCTCCTGTCGCCAAGAAGAAGGCCACGGACGGTGCACTTGCTCAGACGGGCGATACCTCCGCGCTTGCAGGTGAGGTCTTCGTCATCGGCGGCATTACGCTCGTTGCCGCGGGTGTGACGCTCGGCGATCGTCGTCGCAAGCAGATGTAGCGTTTCGAGCGTAGTTTCTGC
>URKC01000008.1:0-34508 GCA_900548295.1 uncultured Collinsella sp. | reverse complement strand
ATTAACTCGGACAAAACCGAGTCGGAAGGAACCGAGTAAGTGGAATTCATTGGCAGGGAGCTTGAACTCGCCCGTATTAAGAAAACACTCAATGCGCCCGAGCAGCGCAATGTTCTCATTTACGGAAGGCGTCGCGTCGGCAAAAGTGAGCTCATCAAGCAGGCGCTAACCGATTTATCGGACGTCGCAACGATCTATTACGAGTGCCGCCAAACCTCCGAGGCAGACAACCTCGAGAGTCTGTCCGCCCTTGCTGCTGAAGCGCTAAGCTTTCCTCCGCTCGCCTTCACGGGCATCCGCGAGCTCATCGAATTTCTGTTTGCCCAAGCCAAAGACAAGAACATTACCCTCGTTCTCGACGAATACCCCTACTTGAGAGATGCGGTTAAAGGCTTAGACAGCATTCTCCAGACCTCAATCGACGCTCACAGGGAAGACTCACGTTTAAACATTGTCCTGTGCGGCTCCTACGTTGAGATTATGAAATCTCTCATCGAGCATGAAAGCCCCCTCTACGGGCGAATTGATCTCGCGCTTGAGCTTAAGCCCATGGATTACTTTGACGCTGCAAAGTTCTATCCCGCGTTCTCACCCGAGGACAAGGTGCGGCTCTATAGCGTTTTTGGCGGCATCCCCTTTTACAATCGCCTCATCGATCAGTCCCAAAGCGTACGCGACAATATCATCGAGCTCGTCACAGAACCTGGCGCCCGCTTAGAAAGCGAAGTACCGTCCTATCTCAACGCCGAGATCTCGAAGATGACCAACGCCAACGAAGTTTTCGGGGCTCTCGCACAAGGTTACTCCCGTTGGGGGGACGTGCTGGCACAGTCGCACGTCTCGAGCGGTCCGGCCATGGCAGACGTACTCGACAAGCTCATGTCGCTCGAAATCGTCCAAAAGCGTGCACCCATCAACGACCCTACGAATAAGCGCAAGTCTGGCTACTTTGTGGTGGACCCACTTTCGCTCTTTTACTATCGCTACGTCTTCCGCAATGCCTCTGCGCGTCAGCTGCTCGACCCGGAAGTCTTCTATGATCGTCACGTCTCCCAAGACTTCGAGGAAAACTACACTCCACATATGTTCGAGGAGATCTGCCGTCAATACCTCGTGCGGCAAAATAGGACTGGCAAGATCGAACCGGCTTTCGATGCCATAGGCAAGTACTGGTACGACGATCCCGCAAACAAAACGAGCGGCGAATTCGATGTGGTAACGCAAGACCCCGAGGGCTACGCATTCTACGAAGCAAAGTTCCGCAAATCCCCCGTCACGCAAAAAATGGTCGACGAGGAAATCACCCAAGTCGAGGCAACGGGGCTCAAGTGCCATCGCTACGGATTCTTCTCCCGTTCGGGCTTCGAAGCTGACGAAAGCGATCGAACCGTCTTCATCGACCTGCCGCAGATGTTTGAATAGGACAGACCCCACCCGCATCCCAAGCATCCATTATCTAATCGAACGATTGTTCGATGGATTTCGTGTTGGGTGGAATCGTCTGTGGGCTGGGCTATGCTACCTTGACTATCTATATGACTTAAACGCAGCAAAGGAGCACCGAGAGAGCGAGTATGGCAAAAAACACCGCAAACTATGGTAACGACAGTATCCGCCAGCTCAAGGACGAGGAGCGCGTACGCCTGCGCCCCGCCGTCATCTTTGGCTCGGACGGACTCGACGGTTGCGCGCATGCCGCCTTCGAGATCCTGTCCAACGCCGTTGACGAGGCGCGCCAGGGCTACGGCAAGCTCATCATCCTTACCGCCTTTCGCGATGGCTCCATTCAGGTAGAGGACAACGGCCGCGGCTGCCCACTCGACTGGAACCCTTCCGAGAAGCGCTTTAACTGGGAGCTCGTCTTTTGCGAGCTCTACGCCGGCGGCAAGTACAACAACAACCAGGGCGGCGACTACGACTTCTCGCTCGGCACCAACGGCCTGGGCTCGTGCGCGACCCAGTACGCTTCCGAGTACATGGACGTCACCGTTTGGCGCGACGGTAACAAGTACTCTCTGCACTTTAAGAAAGGCAAGGTCGTCGGCGCCAAAAAGAAGGCGCTCGAGATCGAGCCCAGCGACGAGGACCGCACCGGCACCACCATCAAGTGGCGCCCCGATCTTGAGGTCTTTACCTCGATCAGCATTCCCCACGACTGGTATCGCGAGACCATGCGCCGCCAGGCCGTGGTTAACGCCAACGTGACCTTCCGCCTGCGCATCGAGGGCGACGACGGCGAGTTTACCGAAGAGGATTTTTGCTATCCCAAGGGCATCGAGGACTACGTGCTCGAAAAGGTCGGTACCGACTACCTTACCGAGCCCTTCTTTATCGAGGCTGACCGTCGCGGTCGCGACCGCGAGGACCTGCCCGATTACAACGTCAAGATCACCGCGTGCATGTGCTTCTCGCGCACCTTCACGATGCAGGAGTACTACCACAACTCCTCCTGGCTCGAGAACGGCGGTTCGCCCGAGAAGGCAGCCCGCAGCGCTCTGACCAGCGCCATCGATGCCTACATCAAGAATCAAGGCAAGTACAACAAAAACGAGAGCGGCATCAAGTGGCAGGACGTCCAGGACTGCCTGGTTCTGGTGACTAACTGCTTCTCCACCCAGACGTCCTACGAAAACCAGACCAAGAAGGCTATCAATAACCGCTTTATCCAGCAGGCCATGACCGCCTTCTTTAAGGAGCGCCTCTCGACCTACTTGATCGAGAACAAAGACGCTGCCAACAAGATCGTGGAGCAGGTGCTCATCAACAAGCGCTCGCGTGAGAACGCCGAAAAGACTCGCCAGAGCATTAAGACCAACCTGCAGCAGAAGACCGACATGGCCAACCGCGTGCAGAAGTTCATCGACTGCCGCTCCAAGGACAAAAACCGTCGCGAGATCTACATCGTAGAGGGCGACTCGGCAGCAGGCGCCATTCGCACCTCGCGCGATGCCGAGTTCCAAGGCGTTATGCCCGTCCGAGGCAAGATCCTCAACTGCCTGAAGGAGGACTACCCGCGCATCTTTAAGTCCGACATCATCATGGACCTCATGCGCGTACTGGGCTGCGGCGTAGAGATCAAGGACAAGCGCATCAAGAACCTCGGTGCCTTTGACCTGGACAACCTCAACTGGAACAAAGTCATCATCTGTACGGACGCCGACGTCGACGGCTATCACATTCGCACGCTCGTGCTCACCATGCTCTACCGTCTGGTGCCCACACTTATCGACGAAGGCTACGTGTATATCGCCGAGTCGCCGCTCTACGAGATCAACTGCAAAGGGAAGACCTACTTTGCCTACACCGAGCTCGAGAAGAACGGCATCCTCAAGGAGATCGGCGACCAGAAGTGTTCCATCAACCGCTCCAAGGGTCTTGGTGAGAACGATCCGGACATGATGTGGCTCACCACCATGAACCCCGAGACGCGTCGCCTGATCAAGGTGGAGCCCGAGGACGTCACCAAGATGGAAACCATGTTCAACCTGTTGCTGGGCAACGACGAGGCGGGCCGTAAGCGCCATATCTCCGAGCACGGCAAGGAATACCTGGACCAGCTGGACCTGCAATAGCAGCAAATCGATAACGACGGCCCATAAGAAGTTCAAGAGGAAATCGTGGCAAAGAAGAAGACGAAGAACCAGCCAAAGAAAAAGCAGGTCAACGCCGAGAACGTCATCGGCCTGCACTCCGAGGTTACCGACCAGCCGATCACGCAGACGCTCGAGGTCAACTACATGCCTTACGCCATGAGCGTCAACGTCTCGCGAGCATTCCCCGAGATCGACGGCTTTAAGCCCTCGCATCGCAAGCTGCTCTACACTATGTACAAGATGGGTCTGCTCAAGGGCGAGCGCCAGAAGAGCGCCAACATCGTGGGCCAGACCATGAAGCTCAACCCGCATGGCGACGCCGCGATCTACGAGACGATGGTGCGCCTGGCGACGGGTAACGAAGCGCTGCTTGCCCCCTTCGTGGAGTCGAAGGGCAACTTTGGCAAGTACTATTCGGGCGACCTGAGCTACGCCGCCTCACGTTACACCGAGGCCAAGCTCTCCCCCATCAGCGCCGAGATCTTCAAGGACATCGACAAGGACCCGGTCGACTTCGTCGACAGCTACGACGGTGCCATGAAGGAGCCGCGTCTGCTGCCCACCACGTTCCCCAACATCCTCGTCTCGGCCAACAAGGGCATCGGCGTCGCCATGGCGTCCGACATCTGCGGTTTCAACCTCAACGAGGTCTGCACCGCCACGATGCACTACCTGAAGGACCCCGACTGCGACCTGCTCGAGTACATGCCCATGCCCGATTTCTCGACCGGCGGCGAGATTATCTACCGCCGCGAGGAGATGGAGAAGATCATCGAGACCGGTCTTGGCAGCTTCCAGATTCGCTCCCGCTGGCGCTGGATCCCCGAAGAGCGCATCATCGAGGTGTACGAGATCCCCTACACCACCAAGACCGATGTCATCATCGAGCGCATCGTCAAGCTCTCCAAGGAGGGCAAGGTCAAAGAGATCGCTGACATCCGCGACGAGACCGACCTCTCGGGCTTGCGCATCGCCATCGACCTTAAGCGCGGCGTCGACCCCGACAAGCTCATGGCCAAGCTCTATCGCTCGACCACGCTGCAGGACTCGTTCTCGTGCAACTTCAACGTGCTCGTCGACGGCTATCCCCGTGTTATGGGCGTGCGCCAGATCCTGCGCGAGTGGGTCAAGTGGCGTATTGAGTCCACGCGTCGCCGCATTAACTTTGACCTGGGCAAAAAGTCCGAGCGCCTGCACCTGCTGCACGGCCTTGAGGCGATCCTGCTCGACATCGACAAGGCAATCGCCATCATCCGCGGCACCAAACTCGAGGCCGAGGTCGTGCCCAACCTTATGAAGGGTTTCGACATCGACGAGACCCAGGCCGAGTTTGTCGCCGAGCTCAAGCTCCGCAACATCAACGAGGAGTACATCCTCAACCGCACCAAGGACATTGCCAAGCTCGAGGGCGAGATCGCCGAACTCGAGGAGATCCTCTCGAGCGAGGACAACATCAAGAAGGTCATCAGCGACGAGCTGGCCGCGGTTAACAAGAAGTACGTGATGCCGCGCCGCACGGGCAGGATCGAGCCCCATGAGGTCATCGAGGTGAGCCTGGAGCCCGAGGTCGAGGAGTACCCGGTCACCATCATGCTCTCGCGCGACGGCTACCTTAAGAAGATGACGGACCGCGTGCTCAAGAAGGCGACCACGCTCAAGTACAAGGACGGCGACAAACCCTTTATCGAGTTCCCGTCCTCCAACACGCACGAGCTGCTGGTCTTTACCAACAAGAGCCAGGTATACAAATGCAAGGTTGCGGCGTTTGAGGACACCAAGTCGGCCCAGCTGGGCTCGTACCTACCGACCGATCTTGAGATGGAACCCGACGAGAGCGTCATCTGGGTCATCGACCCCGAGGACTACAAGGCCGACGTGCTGTTCGTCTTTGAGAACGGCCGCGTGGTGCGTGTCGCGCTTTCTGGATACGCTACCAAGACCAACCGCAAGCGCCTTAAGAACGCCATCTACGGCGGCAGCAAGCTGCTGTATGCCCAGGTGCTCAAGGAAGATCGCGACATCGCGCTGGTCTCGAGCGACTATCGTTTGATGAACTTCAACACGTCGCTGCTTAAGACCAAGACGACCACCAACACGCAGGGCGTCCAGGCCTTTACGGCCAAGAAGGGCCGCTCGGTCACCACCGTCGGCACGACCGAGGAGATTCTTGGCGCCGGCGTCTCGGCCGAAAAGTTCACCGCGCAGAGCCTGCCCTCCGCCGGCGCCCTCATGAAGGAAAACGACATGCCGAGTTTGTTTGACTAAAACAACGGCGACCAAACCGTTATGGTTTTACAAAGCAGCGGGGCCCGGAGCGCAGCAACATCGCGCTCCGGGCCCCATGCATTACAGCAACATCATCCCTATAGACAAAATGTCGCATAAAGTGGAACAGACATAAGCCCATCATTCATTCCAAAGGGCTTAGTCGATAGTCTGATAAGGCGCACGCCCGGATGGGTCTTTTTAAGTGAGGACAGGCTTCGAGATCTTGTGTTCTCCCCCGCCTTGACTTCAATCGCAGACAAGCATCCCTGCTTCTCTACTACAAAGTCGATTTCCGCACGATTATCTCGCGCCCAATAATGCAGCGGATAGCCCATGGCTGAAAGCTGTTGGGCAACGTAGTTTTCGGTAAGTGCGCCCATGAATGTGCCGCCGATGCCGGCTAGAATATCGGCGCGTTGAGCACCGGCCTTGGAGACGAGCAGCCCTGTATCCGCCTGATAGATTTTAAAAGCAGAAGGGTTAACGAAGGCCTCTAAGGGGCTTTCGATCTGCCCGACTAGGCTGCAGCGCGCCACCGTACCCGACAATACAAGCCAATCGAGAGCATCTCCAAAGAGAGACGCATTGCCCCCCGCTCGCACTACCTTGTATTGAAATTTACGATTCTCTTTGGCAAGCTGCTGCGAAATGGAATCGAAGCACGCACGCGTCTTTGCGCTCAAGCGTTCATCAGCATATTTATTGGTGTCGGCGGAATATCCGTCGAGAATAATCCGATGCTTTTCGGCCACATCAATGATTGACTGATCATCGATGTACGTTTGGACCGCCTCGGGCATTCCGCCAACAACAAGATACTGTCGATAGAGCCCAAGCGCCTTTTCATGAAGGCTTGGCGCAAGAGGACCCATTATCTCAAATGATGAGTGTATCTCGTCGACCAGCTGATCGTGCCCCATCGCCCAGAGAAACTCCTCGAAATCGAGTGGAGTCATCTCAATCAAGTCGGTCTTTCCGACGGGGAACGAATACGACTGATGGTTAATGGCAACCCCAAGAAGCGACCCGGCAGCCGCAACGTAATACTCGGGAGCATCTTCGCAAAAGTATTTAAGGGAAGTGAGCGCTTCCTCGCATGCCTGGATCTCGTCAATGAACAGTAAGGTTTTGCCAGGCACGATACGCTGTCCCGTACGAGCCTCAATCGCGCGTACGATCGTATGAGGGTCAAGACCGCCCGAAAAATCCGCTCGCGCCGACCGGTCGTTCTCAAGATTAACGTAGACAACCGATTCGAAAAGATCCTGAGCGTACGTTCTGAGCAGATAGGTCTTGCCACACTGGCGCACGCCTTTGACCAGCAAAGGTTTTCTATCAGCCCTGTCTCGCCATTCCCTAAGGAGCTCGTCTGCCTTGCGACGCATACGCAACCTTCCCTCATGAACTTCTGTTTGACAATATTTTAACGCGGATTAATTTGTTTTCAGTTATTTTTCTGCGTTTAAAAATTGTTCTATACGGCACTTGAGGGAATACACCCCTATCTCTTGGTAAGGATAGCAAGCATTTCCACCAACGCTGATTGCCATGCGTTCTTCTTGTCCTTAGGCAAGCTTGCGAGCGAGCTCTCGCACCTCTTTCAACTTGGGCGAGGATGCCATGCTGTCGCGCTCGGTCATACCGCTGATGGTGACAATGCCCTGGTCCTCCCACTTGCAGTACGCGCAGGTTGACTTGTACATAGCGATCGCCGCATCATAGACGCCCTCGCTGTGGCTATCGAGTAAAAGGGCCGTCTTGGTGAACGGGAAGCCCGTAGCACCGAAGGCGTACAGGCGGTCGATGACAGCCTTCTCCTGTGCGGTGATATCAAACCAGTAGATAGGCGAAGCGAAGACGACCATGTCGGCGTCTTTCAGCGACTCAATCACGTTGGCCATGTCATCCTTCTGCACGCAGACGCCCTCATGGGCGAAGCAGTACTGGCATCCCAAGCAGCCGGCGATCTTCTTGCTGGCAACGCGGACGACCTCGACCGTATTGCCGCCCTCACGCGCGGTCTCGGCAAACGCCTCGACCATGGTATCGGTATTGGCGCCCTTACGCGGGCTGCCGCTCAATACAACGATATTCATAGGATTCCCTCTCCTTCATGCTGCAGGCGCGCAGCATTTTTTCTTGTAACCAAAACGAATGGTGTTAATCAATCGCCTGCAGGCCATATCTCTTGTTCAAGTTCCCTAAAGAAGCTCAAGACGATTGCGATTGCCTTATACAACGTCGAAAATCAAAGAGGGCCCATAGCAACGCCACCTACCTGAAATGACATGCGGTCAAGACGAGCTACGAGGATCGTGACGAGCCGATACCGCTCGCATGCCTCCTTCGGAATAGGCACTGAGCAACTCCTGGGCATGGGCAAACTCGGGCCCTCGCCTCCAACCGAGCAGGCGGTTGACCGCGAGATTTCCCTGGACGTTGTGGACGAAGAGCAGATAGGCGTCCTCGCGCGAAAGCCCAGTCTCCTCCATGATCGAGGGAACCATCTGCTCGGCGCCGCGCTCGACGACGCGCTGTGCCACCCGGGCGTACGCGTCGTCATCCGAGTAGAGCAGATAATAGTCATCGTTTGCCGGCGGACGCTGGCAGAGGGCACCCGCCTCCGTTCCCTCGAGCGGCGGCACCGCCGCCAAGGCCTCGTCGATAAGCGCGTCGAGCAGGGCGAACTTGTCCTCGTAGTGCAGATAGAACGTGCCACGGTTGATATCGGCGCGGCGGCAGATATCCGCTACCGTCATCTTCGCGAAGCCGACCTCGGCCAGCAGCGCGAAGAACGCCTCCCGTATGACCGAGAGTGTATAGCGTCGGCGACGATCGATCTTCCCCGCTTCCATTACCCCTCCAATTGCAACGCTCGACAATGCCCGGCAAACGCTCGTTTATCGACAGCAGGCCGAAGCTGTTCATTGCTCTTAAGCAAATCGACATGGATACTTTTTATAGACACGTGTTTATAATAGCTGAAAGAAGGTATCCAGTGACCCTGTACGAGCAGCTCGTTATCGAGCTCACCAACCAATCGTTTTCCCTCCAGGCCGCCTACCGCAGCGGCGGCACGCCCTATGAGCTGAGTGACCGCGAGCCCGAGCCCTACGACCAGCAAATCGAGGACTTCGCCCGCATGATCGAGGAAGCCGATTGCGTGCTGGTGGGCGGGGCCTCTGGGCTCTCCGCAGCGGGCGGCGGCGACTTCTATTACGAGGACAACGCAACCTATCGCAGGCATTTCGGCAAATTCGCCGAGCACTACGGTTTCAAGGGCGCTTTCGAGGGGTCGTTCTACCGCTGGCCCACCGCCGAGGCGCGCTGGGGATACCTCGCCACCTTCCTCGACACCACGCTCAACGCCCCGCTGCGCAAGCCCTACAAGGACCTCGACGCCATTCTCGCCGAGAAGGATTTCTTCGTGCTCACCACCAACCAGGACACGCAGTTTGTGAAGCTCTATCCCTGGGAGAAAGTGGCAGAGATCCAAGGCGACCACCGCTTCTTTCAGTGCTCCCGCTGTTGCACCGACGCGGTGTGGGATGCGGTCGAGCCGGTCTCCAACATGGTAGAGGCCATGGGAGACGGCCTTGAGGTTCCGACAGAGCTCGTGCCGCGCTGCCCGCACTGCGGGGCAGAGGCGTTCCCCTGGGTTCGCGGCTACGGCAACTTCCTGCAGGGCGAACTCTACGAGGAGCAGTACCGCAAGGTGTCCGAATGGCTCGACGCGCACGCACGGCAGAGGATCCTCTTCCTCGAGCTGGGTGTGGGCCGCATGACGCCCGCGTTTATCCAGGAGCCGTTCTGGGCCCTCACGGCGCAGTTACCGCAGGCCAGCTACATCGCCGTAAACAACAAGACGCAGTTTCTCCCCCGCGCGATCGAGGATCGGGGGCTCGCCGTTCGCGCCGACATCGCCGACGTGCTCGCCGACGTACGCAAGACGCTGGGGAGGTAGCGCATGGAGACGGCGAAAGCAGTTCGCATAGGCAGGGCGTTAGCCGAAGCGGATCTTGTCATCATCGGCGCTAGCAACGGACTCGACATGGCGGAGGGGCTCAACCTTTTCTGCGCCGATGCTCATTTCCAAGAGGCGTACGGGGACCTCGCCCAGGCAGACGGCATCGGCTGCATACTGCAGGGGCTTGCCTCCCCGGATGCCAGCGTGCGACGCCGATGGGCCGAGTGGTTTCATCAAAAGGAATATCTCGAATATGAGCCCAGCCCGCTCATGAACGGGCTGCGGCGTCTTACGGAGCACGCCGACACCTTCGTGATCACGTGCAACATCGACGGGCACTTCGCGCGCGCTGGATTCAACGAGAACCGCGTGCTCGAGACGGAGGGGAGCACGCGCACGTCGGTCGACGAGCGGCGCCTCGCCCATCCAGACGACCTCGCCATGGCCCAGCTCGAGGAACTCGAGCGCCTTGTGCAAGCCCATCGCAACGGCAGGGTCGCCATCCTCGAACTTGGCGTGGGACTGCGCAACGGCGTCATAAAGCGCATGCTCGCCCAGATTGCGAACGCCTGCGAGCACGTCACCTACATCGTGTTCAATTACAGCCAGGCCATGGCGCCCGACGCCTCGTGCGAGACGATTCTCGTTGACGGCGATATGACCCCGGCTTTCGAGGAGATTGCCCAATGCCGTCTCTAGAGAGGGAAGCGTATAGGCTTCGAAGCCTTATCGACGATGCCGACGTCATCATCGTTGGCATCGGCTCGGGCATGTCGAGCGCCGCCGGATTCAACCATTACAACCGCGCGGGCATGGCGCGCGCCGGAATGACGGACTGGCAGCAAGCCTTTGGCTTCAAGAGTCTTTTTGACGGCTTTTACCACCTCTACCCCAGCCTCGAGCAGCAATGGGCCTACTACGCGCGATATATCGATTTCATGCTGCGCGAGCCGACCTCGCAGCCCTATCTCGACCTACGGTCCCTCATCGGCCATAAGGACTACTTCATCCTGAGCACCAATGTGGACACCCAGGTCGAGAAGACGTTTCCCGACGAGAGAACCTGCAACTATCAGGGAAGCTTCGCGCACCTTCAATGCAAGCAGCCATGTTGCGACGAGCTCTTCGACGCGAGCCCCTACGTCGAACGCATGCTCGCGGGCATGGCGGGGTTCGAGGTCCTCAGCGAGGATATCCCCCGATGCCCGCATTGCGGCTGGCAGCTTGTGCCGTGGGTGCGCGATGACACGTTTCTGCAGGGTGCGGCCTGGCGCGAGAGCCTCGGACGATACGAGCGCTTCGTGCGCGAGCGCAGCGATCGCCGCGTGCTGTTGCTGGAGCTCGGCGTGGGCGAGATGACCCCCGGCATCATCACGCTCCCGTTCTGGAGCATGGCCGCGAAGCTGCCGGATGCGCACCTTTTGAGCGTAAACATCTCGGGCGACTCGGCTCCGTTGCAGCTTGGAAGCAAGGCGGAGGCGATCCAGGCCGATTTGGGCGCCCTGCTCTCGGCGGCGCGGACGGCGAAGGTATTTAAGCCTCCTTGTTAGTCGCTTTGAGATATTCCTCGTCGTCCACAGGCCCCAGCCACTCGTTGGAGGCCTCTTCGCCCGGAACCTCCAGCGCGAGATGGGAGAACCAGCTGTCGGGAGCGGCTCCGTGCCAATGTTTCACACCCGGGGCGATGTTGACCACGTCGCCGGGGCACAGCTTCATTGGAGCCAGCAGATCGATTCAACGAACACACCCTCCGGATATAGGGCCTATGTCTCGTACGGGCAATGAGCGCCTTCGGGAACGCATCCCTGATTGACAGAAGCGACGCGAGCTCCCTCTCGAGCGTCGAATCGGCGCTGACGTCGTCGCTCACCTGTATGTAGACGGGCTCCGACCCCCCTCGCGACGAAGTCGACCCCTTCTGGTACAGCTTTCCGACATAGGGTTTGAGAAAGCATAGGGAGAAGAACGTAATCGGTAATCTGACTCTGCAAATTATTACCGGGGAGCGTCATTAATTATCCCAAAAATGTTGGCAGACAACTCGAGTCAGATGAGTTAGAAAGAGTTAACATGTCGTTGTGAGGATGAAATCATGAGAAACAGTCAAGATTTTTGGGATAAAAACGCCGGGCGGTACGACTGCTTCATGCGCAAGGACGCAGCGGCTTACGAGCGGCTGTACGAGCTGCTGCGCCCTGTGGTACAGCACAAATCGGTGCTGGAGTTGGCCACCGGCACAGGCTCGATCGCTAAAAATATCGTGAGCAGCGCCAATCATATCGAGGCTACGGACGCATCGCCGGAGATGATCGCGGAAGCGCGGCGATGCAACCGATCCGCCAAGCTGCATTTCTCCGTGCAGGATATGTTTCACCTCCCCTATGCGGATGGTAGCTTTGACGTGATCATTGTGGCCAATGCCCTGCACATCGTGCCGGAGCCAAAGAAAGCTCTCTCTGAAATTCGTCGCGTGCTGAGGGACGGCGGCGTTCTGGTTGCGCCGACCTTCACCCATGCGGATAACGCTATCTTCGGAAAGGTCAAAGCATTTTTCATGAAATTGGCGGGCTTTCCGCTGCACAGCAAGTGGACGAGCGAAGAATATCTGGCATTTCTGCGGGAAAACGGCTGGACGGTACAGAAAAGCACCGTGCTGAAAGCCTCGTTCCCGTTGGCTTACGCAGAGTGCGTGAAATCAAAGGAACTATGACATGAAAGAAAAGATCAGGCTCTCCGGCGTGCCGGAGACCATGCTGCAAACCGTTTATGCAAGAGCAAAAGAGAGTCGGGGACGCGGCGCCATTCACGATGCGAAAGCGGCGGGAATCATTGAGAAGCTGGACTACGATTTTTCCCTTGCCGACAAGGATGCCGCCATGTACAGCGGAGTTATTGCCCGCACCATTGTGCTGGATCGCCTGACGGAGGGCATGGCGGCGTTTTCACCGATCTATAAGCTGCTAGGCAAGCTGCCTGCCGTGCGGAACATTTCCAATAAAATCATCACTCTGGAAAAGGAGTGACGCAAAAATGTCATTCTTCGAAAATACCCGCAAGCCTGTAGGCCTTGGTGGCAGAATCATGGTTTCCATGATGAATCTTGGGCATGCACCTGTGGCAACATGGGGACTTAAATTCCTGCATCTCTCACCGGATACCAAAGTGCTGGACTGCGGCTGCGGCGGCGGGGCAAACATCAAGAGATTGCTGAAGAACTGCCCACAAGGGATTGTCGAGGGCATTGATTATTCCGAAATCAGCGTGGAGAAGGCCCGAAAGCTGAATCAGCGCGCCATTCGGGACGGACGCTGCACCGTATGTCAGGGCAGTGTGGCACAAATGGGTTTTACGGATGCGTCCTTTGATGTGGTCACAGCCTTCGAAACGGTCTATTTCTGGCAGGATCTGCCGAAGTGCTTTCAGGAAGTCTACCGGGTGCTGAAGCCCGGCGGGACGTTCCTGATCTGCAATGAAAGCAACGGGGATACAAACAAAGACAAAAAGTGGACGGATATCATTGGCGGCATGACCATCTATAAAGATACCGAGCTGAAGGCATATTTGGAGCAGGCCGGATTTAATGACATCCAGATTCATAAGACGAAAAGCTGGCTGTGTGTGACGGGGAGAAAACACCATCAACACTGAGAAGGCGCTGCTTGCGGACGAGCACCTTAGGGTGTGGGGTGATGCAGGAGGATGACTGTGCGCTATAAAATTGAAAAGAACACGGTGCAGGAGACGCTGATCATTCTGCTGTATGCGCGAAAAAATGCTCAGAGCTGTACCCAAGTTTGTACCAGGATGAGGCGGCACGGCAACTTGTTAGCGCGTTGGATTATGATTTTTCCGCCTTGGAGCAAAAGTCCTCCAGCCTGCTGCAACGCTTCGGCGCGCTTGAGGTCGCCATGCGGCAGAACGACCTTGCCTATGAGGTGCGACACTATCTGAAAACGCACCCCACGGCAGCGGTGGTCAATCTGGGCTGCGGGTTGGACTGCACTGGCCGCGCCTGTGACAACGGCAAATGCAGGATCTACAATCTGGACTTTCCGGATGTTATCGCAATCCGGAATGAGCTTCTTCCCGCCAGAGAGCGGGAAGCGAACATTCCCTGTGACCTGAACTATCCGTCGTGGTTTGAAAGAATCGACGCCTCCGGCGGTGCGTTGTTCTTTGCGTCCGGCGTGTTCTACTATTTTCTGAAAGACCAGGTGATGACACTGGCACAGGCCATGGCAGACGCCTTTCCGGGCAGCGTGCTTGTCTTTGACGCTGCCAACGAAAAGGCGGTGAAACTGATGCTGAAGACGTGGCTGAAAGATGCGGAAATCAAGGATGCGGGCGCATACTTCGCCGTTTCAGACGCGGAGCGTGAGCTTGCGCCGTGGGGCGAGAATATGCGTATTTCCAGCCGGGGGTATATGTTGGGCTACCACGACCTGAAAGACCCGTCGGTCAGCGGTCTGTTCCGCTTTCTTGCCAAAATTGGCGACCGGATAATGGACATGCAGATCGTAAAGATCGGATTTGAAGGGAAGCAATGAAGCACCTGCACTTTGATGTGGAGACCTCCGGCTTCTACGGCACGTATTGGCCGTGCGCCGATGATTCGAGCTGCGCGGTGATCGCCATGATCGGGGATGATCCGGAGGATCGGCTTGCCCGCTTGGCCGCAAAATGGCTTTGCGCTCGCGGCACCCATTTCGTTTTCCCTGAGGGAATGCTGAAAATTATGCTGCCGGTTGGCTCCGGTCTGTTTGTAAAGCTGGCGTTTCAGGCGGCAAAAAAATATTCCAAGGAGTGCAGCCAAACCCGGAAAGACATTGAGAAGCGGATGAACCGGACTCTGGCAGAATGGAAAGGAGCGAAGTGAGATGCGTTGGATGGGAATGCCCATGGCCATGTGGGCAGTCTTTGCGAAGTCCTTTCAAGCGCAGCTGACGGCGGTGCTGGGCTACGACCCGGACATCGCACGTAAGATCACGGAAAAGGCCAAGCCCAAGTACCGTGAGATCATCGCAAAGCTGCCCGAATTTGAAAAAGGTGATCGGTTCAGCATGAACATCATTGGCTGCGCCATGCTGGGGGCGTTTGTCCTCTCCATGCCGCGCCGTCCCGATGTGGAAAGCCTTACCGACTACTATGAGAAAGCTCAGATGACGCTGCTGATGAAATGGTTCTGCCGCCAAAGTGGCAAGTCAAAGTTCACGTCCAAGGATATTGCCGGAATGAAGGCCACTGCCACTCTGAAAGCCGCTGACCGCAACCCGTATTCGTGGAATATGGACTTCATCGAGTACCCGGACGGCAGCGGCTATGAGGGGCGCTTTACAAAGTGCGGCATCTGCACACTGATGAAAGAGCTGGGACTTTATGACCTGACACCCGCCATGTGCCATTTGGACTACACCATGAGCGAAGCGGGCGGCGTGACGGATTTTGTGCGCGAGTATACCCTGGCCTCCGGCGGGCCCTACTGCGACTGCGGGTACAAAAAGAAGCGGATATGAGAAAGGCGACCAACTTCATGAGCCAAACCGTTTACGGCATCCTGACCCCCTTTCTCGGTACAGCGCTGGGCGCGGCCTGCGTATTCTTTATGCGCAGACAGCTCAGCGACGTCCTGCAGCGCATTTTGACCGGTTTTGCCGCCGGCGTAATGGTGGCAGCCTCTGTGTGGAGTCTGCTGATTCCTGCGATGGAACAGGCAGCATGGATGGGAAAGCTGTCGTTTGTTCCGGCGTTTGTCGGATTTTGGATCGGCATTCTGTTCCTGCTGGGACTGGATCACCTGATTCCCCACCTCCATGCTAAAAGCAACCAGGCAGAGGGGCCGAAAAGCCAGCTCAAAAAAACGACCATGATGGTGCTGGCTGTGACGCTTCACAACATCCCGGAGGGAATGGCCGTAGGGGTCGTCTACGCGGGGGCCCTCTCTGGCAGCGCGCAAATCACGGCAACTGGCGCTCTGGCGCTGTCAATTGGCATCGCCATTCAAAACTTTCCGGAGGGGGCCATCATCTCCATGCCGCTCTGGGCAGAGGGCGAGAGCAAGGGACGGGCGTTTGTTGACGGTGTGCTTTCCGGCATCGTAGAGCCGATCGGGGCTGTGCTGACCATTCTTGGCGCAGGGCTAATCGTCCCGGCCCTCCCGTATTTGCTGAGCTTTGCCGCAGGTGCAATGCTTTATGTGGTAGTGGAGGAGCTGATTCCGGAAATGTCCCAAGGCAAGCATTCCAACCTTGGCACGCTTGCCTTTGCTATGGGCTTCGGCATCATGATGGCGCTGGACGTGGCACTGGGATAAACCGAGCGACTAACCATCATCATCACCACCATCGCCGACAGAACGCCCACCATGGGCTATGCGCATATCAAAAGTCCAAATAGGAAGCATATCTATGTTGTCTTCCCGACCGGACGGATAGGCACATCCGGCACGGCATTAATCGCGCGGATCGCATCCCGACACAGGACGCGATCCGCGCCAGAACAGAAGATCAGTTCTCCAGCGGCTGCATGATCTCCAATATGATTCCATCTGGGTCCCGGAGGTAGAAGGCCTTGCTCCGGCCAAAGCCCTCCTGCCTAAAATCAAATTCCTGGGGAGAGGAAAAGCACTCCACACCCTGCTCCACCAGTTTTTGATAGGCCCTGTCGGCATCCTCCGTATAGAAGCAAAGCTCCGAAATGGAGGTGGTGAAGAGGTCCATGGGGATGCGCTGGACATCATCATTCACGAACTGGATGAGCTCCACCGGCGGCATATGCAGCTGATCCGAGCCGTTCAGATAAGCAACCCGGGCCTTGCAGTTTTCCCGCCGGAATATCGCCTCCGTCTCCTTTCCCTCCATCAGGATCTCCCCCTGATACCGAAGGCCCAGCACATCCCGATAAAACGTCACGGAACGGTCCAGGTCGCTGACGGTCAATCCGACATGATAGATTTGCCCAATCATAGGCTCCTCCTCGTTAGTTGCTTTATGTTGACTCAACAAAGGCGTGAATCAGGAAGACAGACCCGGCTGATATCATCGCATTTACCCACCACGGTCGCTAGCGGTTTTGTTATCGCTCTCGTACAAAGCTAAACTCAGGGCTTTGAGTTTTAGCCTCCATCTCAAAGGGCACGGCAACTTCCGAGCAACAGAAGACGAGAACGCCTTCATGAGCTCGGACTTGCCGGAGCGGCGCATCCCCGTGATCACCTTGATGTCCCGGGTGCCCTCGAGCGCCCAAAGCCGCTCCATGTGTGCATTGCGGTCTACCCAAGTCATCATTCGCTCCTTCTCGGTTTCGAAACTCTAATTATTTGAAAGTTTCGAAACCGAGAAGGCAATATGCCCACGGTCCGCGCAAGTTTTCGCCGGGAGGCTGGGCAGCCCGCCCGATTAACATGGACCGGCAATTGCTAAACCCCAAAAGCCGGAGCGCGCGGCGCCGCTCGTTTCGCTACATCGCCTTGATGGGATGGCGGATCACGGTCTTGAGCTTCTCCGGCGCGCACTTGCGCGGGTCGGAGAGGTAGATCTCGTGATGGAGACGGGATTCGGAAAAGTCGGGGGCATAGCCCTGCTCCGCCGCGAATGCGCGCATGGCGTCTATGGTCGCCGGCTCGCCGTCGTAGGGCCCGGTGTGCATGCATTGAACGCAAAGGCCCTCGTCAACCCTCAGCAGCTCAACCGCCGAGAAGTCCAACTTCTTTTTGGCGGCGGCTTCCGAAACGGCCCAGTCGAAGTCCTCGCGAGTGACGAAGTCGGGCAGGCGGATGCATGAGATGAAGCTGAAGTCGTCCTTCCGCGCATAATCGATTTCGCCATCGGCGCAGTCTTGCCACCAGAAGCCCTCGAGCGGCGGCACGACGAAGTCGAAATAGCCCTCGATTTCCCTCGGACCCTTCTTCGACATCTTGATGGCATATGCGACGCCGTAGAGCAGCGGCAACGCGTTCTGGTACTCGCCGCCCTCGGCATTGGGATCGCCCTTGCCCCGCACGGCGACGTAGCTCATAGGCGGAACGGTTACGACGCCCGGCTTGCCCGACGGCCTGTAGAGCTCCCTGAACTCCTTCTTGAAATCGTATGCCATCGCAACAAACCTCCCTGAGCTTGGGTTTCCGTCGAATCGGTTCAAATATAGCAATGGGCGGGGCTTCGAAGGAAACCGCGCCCATTGGCAGTCATTATAACACAGAATCGAACGTCTGTTCTATTCCCCCTCTTTCACGCTCGTTTGTCGTAGCGCCATTCCAATTGGGTCCAGTTTAGCTGTCAGTTTTGTCCACCTTGCTGCCGAATCCCTCCGCGTGTCCTCACATAGGCGTTTGGGACAAACCCTGGAACAAATTCGCAAACTATTTCGAAACCGCAAGCTCGCAGTTTCGTTTTTGTCCCGGGGACAAAAAAACGGGCGAGTTTTGGGGCTCGGAACCGTCCGAAATGGACACTGAAACGGCTGATTGTCCTCTTTGGCGCCTGTTTAGCGAAGTGAATCGTAGCCAGCGGCTTTATCGTTCTGCATTCCCACAGGTCGGATAGGATGTGTAAAAGCGATGACTAAAAGAATCGTCGCAGGCGGCTTATTCACCCAAGAGTTCAACGGTTCCACTTTCAAATGCATGGGGAAATGCGAATGACCTCAATGTGCTCCCGAACTCGGCGCTAACGTAAACGCCGACTCCGTCGAGCGAAGACAGGCTAATATGAGTCACAACACCGTCTCCAAGGCCGATATGCCCAAGATGGCTTCCAACTGGGGGCAGGGTTTGCCGATAGGGACAACATGAAGAAATGCAGTCCCCTTGGAGTCCTGCTCGGTGATTCCGCCAGCGTTCTTCTCAAGGCAATCCAGAAGAGCAATCGGATCACCCATCACGTCAGGTGGCTGAGTTGGCATGGAGGGCAAGTTCTTGTTGGCATCCACCCATTGTACGCTCGTCGTCGTGCACGGCCAATCGGACAGCATCCCGGATTCGTTAGCTGCATGCGAGGGGGTTCTTCGAGCTAAGTGCTCTTGAGCATAGCGTTTCACGTACCAGTGTTCATGAGCGGCAAGGATTGCTGTTTCGGGCTCGATCCGAGGATGCGTGACTGCGGTCTCTCTTGCTGTTCAGATCGCCCAGTCTGCATCTTGGTTCCTCGACAGCGCAGCTTGGTTAAACGCCGAAGGTTCAGCTATCTTCGTCAGCTAGCATGAAAGCAATCCGAAGGGAGGACGCATGAAGATCACAATCGAAGAGCGAGAAGCAGCTCAAGATATAGAAGTCACGATCGTCTGCGTAAGGGCCGATCGCCGCGTGCTTGATATAGCGGCTCGGCTGCGCATGCTTGACAGGAAGGTGACGGGCACGGCCGACGGCTGCACGCGCGTGCTGAGCGCAGAAGACGTCCTGTTCATCGAGTCGGTCGACAAGCACACGTTCATTTATACGGCCGACACGGTTCTCGAGACGGGCCTGCGCCTTTACGAGATGGAGGAGCGCCTGGCGGACTGCGACTTCCTGCGCATCGCGAAAGGTTGCATCGTCAACTTCCGCGCGATCACCGCCCTCAAGCCCGACGTCAACGGCAGGATCATCGCCACCTTGGAAAACGGTGAGCAGGTCGTTATCTCGCGCCAGTATGCGCCCGACGTCAAATCGAAGCTCGGTCTGAAGCAGTCGAAACGAAGGAAGGGAGACCGAAATGATTAACAGGGACATTATCGACACCGATAAAAAGACGCCCGCGGAAAACCTCGGACAACTCGTGAAAAGCACCTGTATCGGCTTCACTATTGCCATGATAGCCTTCTTGGCATTAGGGACTTGTTTCGCTGATGACACCGCCAAGCAGGGCATTAACTATTGCTGGTCGATTCTCGCCGCGTGCGTCACCGTCCCCGCGCTGCAGTTCGTGTTCTTCACGCCCGCGGTGATCAGACAGATGGCGTATCCCGCGCGCCTGGCGCTGTTCGACGTTTGCCTCTACGCAGCCCTCTGTGCATTGGCGTTTGTCTTTGCTTGGGTTCCCGTGAACAACCCCGGAGCGTGGGTTACCTTCACGGTTGTCTTTCTCGCCATCCTGGCGGTCCTCACTCTTGCTTTCAACGCCAAGCTGAGCCGCGAGACCCGCGAATTGAACGACAGGCTCGCGGAATACCGCAAGAGCAGGGAGACGGAATAAGGGTATAGCTGAGCATTATCGATGCTGGGCAAATCCTTACTCCCGATCCTCGGATTACCGCCCAGCGCGAGGACCCGATGCTAAGGCCGGCGCAGGGCGATGCTCGGCCCCGTTCGCTACCCCAAGCGCTTCCTGCGCGGTCATGCCCTTGTAGCCCTCGTTTGTACGCATAAGCGGGTTCATGTGCAGGGGATGTCGATCCAGGTGCTGATTGCTCGGTCAGCCTGATCGGATTGGAGGAAGACGACCTCATGTTCAGCATAGGCGATGGCGAAACTTCCTACGTATTGCGGTCTACCCAAGCCATCATTCGGTCCTCCTCGGTTTCGAAACTCGAATTTTTTTAAAGTTTCGAAACCGGGGGGGGCAATATGCACAGGGATGCATCGAGGAGCAATTCCCAGTCGCGCCATGTCAGCAGCGATGCCGGGCGCATTCACGCGTGCTACAATGCGGACATCAGAGATGAAAACACAGTCCCCGTCGGGTAGTCGTGGGCGTGCGGGAGTCCGCATCAGTAACCTGCCTCCTTGGTTGTCCCTTCTCTGCATGGTCATCTACATAAAGGAGGAACCAGCCATGCAGATCAGCGTGTCGTCCACCCTGACCGTATATCACGACGGCCAATTCTGGGTCGGGCTGGCGGAGCATGTCGAGGACGGCAGGTACGGCGTCGCCCGCATCGTCTTCGGCGCAGAACCGTCCGATGAGGAGATTCAGAAATTCGTTACAAGCAAATGGGAGAAGTTCTCATTCTTCGGTGGCGAACCGGCTGAGGCAAGCAAGCCCGCGAAGAACCCCAAGCGGCGCGCTCGCGAGGCAGCGAAAGCCCTTAAGCGGCCCGCGGTGAGCACCAAGGCACAACAGGCGCTCGCAGCACAGCGGGAAGCGATGAAGCGGGAGTCGGCTCAAGCAAGAGGCCGGCGTCGCGCGGATGAGGCGGAGGCGCGCTTCGAGCGGCGGAAGCTGAAGCGCAAGCAGAAGCATCGTGGGCATTGATCGCCATGTGCAGCAAGGCAAACCATATACAGCAGTGGGGCCAGTTCCACTTGAAGCCGACGCCGCGTAGACGCTAATGGTGACGGCTATGCACGGGCGCGGGCGAGCCACTGCACTTCACAGCTTGTTTCTCAAGTATTTGGGACGCACACGCGGCGTTCAAAAATGCGGAGCGACTCCACATGGCTCGAGACTGAGCCGAGGTGCCCTACTTCTCGCCCTCCAGCAGCCCCACGATACGGTCGATGTCGACGGCGAAGTGGGGCCTTCCCTCGCGCTCGTAGCGGTCGAGGTACGCCTGGCACTCGGAGACAATGCGCTTGGTGTTGCCGTCGATGATGCGCTGGAGCGTCTCGTAGTAGGCCGAGCCCTCGGTCCTGAAGCGGCGCTGCCCCTACAGGTGAGCGATACTCTACGCCTTGCGGCACCCCGTCGCCCACGGAGGTTAAACGTGCACGTAAGCCGTACTCTGAAAGCCGCGGCTTCCGGCTAGTAGTTTTACCACGAAAACTCGCCTTAGATGCGCGTAGCTCTCAAAATAACACTCGCCGAGCCGTTACTTAACCGCCGACCTCGCTTGATGCAGAGGGCATTGGAACAACGATAATGCGGATGAGTGTCGAGGATTCAAGTGGGCCTCGTTGCCGTCCTTTCTGCGTTCATGCGCCCGTCTTCATTGCCTGAACTAAATTCCCCAAATAGAGCGTTATGGAGCACCTCGCGGCGTTGTATGAAGAAGCCCCAGATAGCAAATTCTACCTGGGGCTTCATTGCTATTCACTACCTTTTGTGACGTGCCGTTTTAGACCCTCGTCTACTCCCGCTCGATGGTTCTGATTTTGCTGTCCCATCATTCTAGTTGCATCCAGTTTTCGCTGCCGTCTCTAACCGAGTACCGCCAAGTAACACCATGTCGTGTTTCATCGGCTTCGGGGGCAAAAGTCGGGACAACTTCAAAAACTATTTTCAAGCTCAGGGCGCCGAGTTTTTGTTTTTGCCCCAAAAGACACGGCGGACCACCTTTGGAAGCTCAATAGCACCAAAAACGCCCGTTTTGAAACTCAATCTCCCTTTAGCCTGCAAGCCGCCAGCTGCAATCGTAAGTGAATCAACGCGGGTGGCTCGCGCACCGTTTACAAAACCCCAGGTCGCGGGTCTTCGCCATCGGTGGGCAAAGTGAGTAGTCTCGGGCGGCTTGCCCATGAGTTGGCGAATTGAATGAAAGCCTGCTCGTTCAACGGCTCCCACACTAGATAAACCACTTGGAGCAAAAGCCAATCTGGAAGGCCGAATGGACGAGCATCGAGATTCCGAGGCAGATCATCATCACGCAAAACCCGATCCCAACCCATTTCATGAAAGGGTCTTCACCTAGCCTGTCAAAATCCCGTTCCGAACGATTGGGTGAATAGGTGTCGGCGTATACGTCGACCTTGGTAGACTCCTTTGAAAGCAGCTCGAGAGCCTCGTCGAGGCCGCCGGCGAGCTTATCCCCATCGATTCCGACCCTGAAAAGGTGCGTCTCGTCATGCTGCCTGAGCGCCGATTCATCCTGAAGCAGGTAGAACCTCTCGCCGTTCACCCCGTTCGCCAGAGCGGTCCTCTCGCTCGCGAACGACCGGATCTCCCTCTTGAGCCTTGAGAAAGGCCCCCTTGCCCTCGATTCCGAGCTTCTGTGCGTGCGACTCAAGCTGCCGGAGCAGGTCGTACAGCCCCACCGCGGGCAGGAGTTCGACCCCGTACGCCTTCTCGAGCATCGTCCGCTCGAAGCGGTCGTATGCTTTAATCGCCTCGCCGTAAGTCAGCGTGGTCCCGATCGAAGGTGTCTCATTCACCTGCATCGATTCTCCTGTCTGCCGATTAGAGGCTGCTCGCCTCGCCGAGCGCTGCCATATTCGCCGCGAAGCGCACCCCTCCAGAGGTGAGCTCGATGGAGTGTCCGGATTTGACCAGGTCGCAAAGGGCGTATATTCCATATCCCGCCACTCCGGCAATGGAAACGACGAAGCATCCGAGAAGGCCAGCCTGAGGCTCGGTGATGCCGTTCGTCGCATCGACAAGGGATTTGAACACACCCTGACAATTAATGGCCTTCTCGTTCATGGCATCAATCGTCACGTCGCTTATTGCAATGGATCCCATCGTGTTTTCGGTCATCCTTACTCCTTTTTGTAGTCAATCTGTGCTTTCCGCATCCAACAGCTAGGCTCCTTATCCTTTCTTTGCATGCAGGAATAGCCCACCCGCGCCTATCGCCAAACCAGAGATGACAGCCGCCGCGGCGGGTACCCAGCTGGGCAATTGCGAATGTCGAGCATGGTTATCGAGTATTGTTGGAGAATCAACTTCGTTGTGGCCAGCCGCTATTGATTTAGCAGCGTCCTTTGCAGTCTTGGCCTCGACCAGATCGAGGAAATCCTCGAGCTCGCTTTTTACACGGTTTTCGTCAAGCGGCATTGGAAACTCTGCCGCCGTCTTTCGTGCGAGGAGGACGGACTTGATGCGAACCATGTCCTCCCAAGACAGCTTCTCGTCGCATCGGTTTGCGTCTTCGATGCTGTAGACAATCTGACCACAACGCATCACGGGGACTCGATGGAAGAAATCGGTAACACTTGCCTCGTTATTCACGAAAAGAAGCATGCCATGCACGTCCTCTTCGCTCATGCAGCCGTCAGAAGAGAATTGAATCGCATCCCAAAGGGCATGCATCTTCTCACGCATTCGTTCACCGACGTTGTAGGAGCGAGGACCGCAGCGCAGGATTCCCCCATCGTCTATCACGACGTCGTTTCGATAGTTCTTTACCTCGATCACGTATACACCCGAACGGGCGATTAGAACTTGATCGTATTCCTCGAACGAGCCTCCATTCGGAAGCGCGATGTTGGAAAGCAGCAGGCTATCGCCGCGAAGACATTTGAGACTCTTTGCGGCGAGAAGCTCGCCGCGCTTCCCGTTGATCAGCCCGCCTATGGTCGAACTGAGCTTCTCTAGATCCCGAATGAGGGCGGCGTAGGTGTCCTCCCCCTCCAACCCAAGGTCGTGGGCCTTGCTTCGCAGGTGGTCGATAAGGTCGTAGGTACGCAGGCTCTCGCTGTACGAGGTTTCGAAAACTCGCTCCAGAAGCAGCCCCTCAAGACTCTTGAGCCGATCGAGAATCTCCGCGTTGGTATAGGTCTTGCTCATCTAGCACTCCTTGTCTACTTGCTCTCTGCCTGTTAGTATGCCTCGATGAAAAGCAGAATGGTAGAATCGACTAACGGTAATAACAGTAAATTGAATCATGTAATAGTCACTTAGGAGGATATTGAAGATGAGCGGTCCAAAGGCAGAACTTCTGCAGCAAAACGAAGTCGTGAAGTCAAGACTTAAATCGTGGCGAGACAATCTCCTTGGGCTCATGAGGGAGCGGAGCCTAACGCAGAATGGTCTCGCGGAGCTGATAAACAATCGGTTCTATGGCGAGAGCGATCAGTTTACGCAGAAGAACGTCAGCGCGTGGGTCAATGCTGGTCTTCCGGACAGGAAGGGCCATGTGCGGCCTTTTCCCAAATTCGAAATCATGCTTCAAATCGCCGCGGTGCTCGAGGTCGATCTCGGCTATCTCATAGGCGATATCGAATGCAAGACCTACAAGGCGCAGGATGCCCATGAGTACACGGGGATAGAGGAATCCGCCCTCGAGGAAGTTCGCAAAATCACGCATTTCGAACGCAAGTACCACCTCGGAGAAAGCCGGGGCTCGAACAGCGCAATGATAAGCGAAATCCTAAAATCGCCCATCCTCCCAGAGCTTCTAGACGAGATGGCGAGCTTGGCTCAGCTTAATGACAAGAGAGACGATATAACGGAGGCCGTCGTTGCAGAATACGGGGAGGAACTCGTCAACAGGGCCCTTAGGTATTGCGACGACTTTGTCGCACCCGGACCCGACGCGCCCGAGGAAGAGCTCCATGAGGTAGAAGCGATCAACGAGGCCGTTTTCGAGTCGGCCGGGGTATCGCCTGAGGAGCGGCCGCGATTCATGGAGGCGGTGAAGGCGATTAGCAAGGCCATCGACGACTGCTACGATGAGGAAAACCGCCTGGTTCGAGACGAAAGCGCAAGTCGCTATATGGTTCAGAAAAGGTTCGGGGAAATCGTCGAGTTGATTGCGCCCTCGCGTTTTACAAAATAGAGCACAGGGCCCTTTAGCTTGAATTATTGCTTTTAGAGCCCCGCCACTCGTACATCCCAGCTTACCCAGACAGCCCTCCCACAATGTCCGTATCCCAACGGATGGGTACCATTTATCCGTGTGCACCTGGGACAACGGGCTGAAAAACCTGAGCAAGGTCGCTCGCAGAACATGCAACAGCAAACACGACATAAGAGGCGAACGACAGATGCCGGACCCCGGACGACAGCACCGCGGAAGACGAGCATTCCGACCACAACCGAACAACTCCAGCTACTAAGCAGGCGCCCGCATGGGCGCCTTTTACTTTTCAGAGACTTAGCTGAGGGCTAAGAAGCGCGGCTCATGGCCGTTTCATGGAGGCCCGACCGGCTCGACCCACCTCGACCCATCTCCGCTCCCGTCGAGCGCGCCAACCGCAATCAGACGGTTCAATCGTCGCGCAGACGAAAACGCACGCGGGACCGCGCGAGGGCATCGCGCGGAATGATTGGAGGGACCATGGCGAACACGACAAAATGCGCCGCGCCCGAGGGCAACCGGGGCCGCGACGAACGGATGACGGTGTTAGAGATGCAGGAGTACATGGGAGCAAGCCGGAGCAAGGCGTACGACCTCATCTGGTCGGGAGAGATCGACTCGTACAGGCTCAGAAGCAAGCTCCTGGTGTCAAGGGCGTCAGTGGACGCCTATATCGAGTCGAGGAGCGGCAGGAAATGACGGCGGCGACCGCCCCGGAGCCACCCGCGGCCGGGCACGCGAGGGAGCCTCGAAACGAAAGGAGCTCGAGGACGACCATGACCAAGAGCATTAGCAGGAGCCAGGTGAGGCTCATCACATCGACCAACGCGATATTCGGCGCCGACGAGGCGTGCGCGATGCCGCGCATCAGCTGCGACGCCATGTACCGGCTCGCCCCCCTTGCACTCACCGTCAGAGCATGCTATAAGATTATTGGTGGCTCATTAAGCTACCTCCAAGTGCCGGGGGAGTCCCCCGGCTATTTTTTTATCCATTCCATTAGGAGTCCCCATTGGCCAAGGAGCTCAGCATCTTCGTCGACGAGAGCGGCGACCGCGGCGGCAAAGCTCGCTACTACCTGCTCACACTCGTCTTTCACGACCAGGCAGACAGCATCGCCGAGGCGGTCACGGGCTATGAGGCCAAGCTTGCCAGGGCCGATCTCCCTAACATTCCGTTTCACTCCGAGCCTCTCATGAACGGGCACAAGGACTATGAGTTTCTTGACATCGAGCAGCGCAAGGTGATGCTCGCCTACTTCTCCTCGTTCGTCCGCAAACTTCCCATTTCCTATATCACGTTCGTCTACCGTCGCAGCCAGTTCGAAGACCCGGCAAGGCTAATGGAGCGCATGGGACGCGACATCTCCTCCGCCATGATTGAACACCTGGGCTTCTTCCAGTCCTTCGACGATGTGAAGGTCTATTACGACAACGGTCAGGACATTGTCAAGCAGGCGCTCGACCGCTCGGTGGGCAAGGTCCTCTCAAAAGGGGTCGTCCGACGCCGTAAAACCTCGATGACCGACTACCGCCTCGAGCAAGTGGCGGATTACCTCTGCACTATCGAACTTGCCTTGGTCAAGTACGAGGCCAAGGAGAACGGTGAGACGTACAACAAGTTCTTCGGTGGTATCGGCTCTTTCAAGAGGAACTGGCTCAAGCAAGCCCGCAGCAAGCGGATATAGGTGGTTCCGTAATCTCATAGGGAACGGCCATCTCTCCTCCGGCCAGGAGTCCCAAGTGGCACGCTTCGAGCAGCGATGGCGAAACGCAAGCAATGGCGTCGAGGGCGCCTCGTGCGCTACATTGTGTCCATGTGGTCATCTCCTATCGTCTCAGCGTGGTAACTGAAGATTCTAGGCGGTGGCCACACCCCTTTTCCGGGGTGCTGACACCAACGTTTGGCACGCAACCGCAGTAGACGGCAACGTCCGTCTACTGAGCAAAAGCAACGAGCTTTTCCGGGTCCAAGACCGATAAGCGAAGATGAATCAAGTTTTACTCCCTTAGCAGGCCCAACTTGCCAAGCCACTCGACAAAAGTAGTGATGATCCGCTCGGTGCGCATTTCGATGTCGCTCTCGGCGAAGTCGCCGCATCGCGCAATTTCCACGAGTTCGCGAACAGCGGTCCCCGACACCTCAACGCCCTTATCGTTCACATAGCCCTCATAATACTTGCGTTTATCCGTCAGTTGGTAATCTGAGGCGCGAATATTTACGCGCTTCTCCAACATCGCCTTGTTTCCTAGTGCTTCAAGATTTGAGCGATTGGATAGCGGGTGCACCTCGTTACGCTTTCTTGCATAGATGTGTTCAATCTCGAGCGTTGTGTCCAAGTCCATGAGAGGTTGCTTAGGATCTGAATAGGCCCACCAAACAAGCATCGATCGTGTGAAGCGACGCTGGTTGGTGAACTGATAGCTTCTGAAGCGTCCCGTAATTGTTTCACGGTCGAACAGATGGGCTGAAAAGTCGACCTTGCGACCTTCTACGATATCTATGAGTGCGGGATAGACGGGACCGCGCAGGGCGTTTACGCCGGGACGCTCAAGTGAGTAGGCGTAGATGAATCCAGTGATGTAGCAAAGGAAATCGTAGAGCTCTTTGTCGTCTAGCTCGCCTTTGGTATTGCGCTTTGCCAGGAACCAGGTACTCAACAGATAAGCCCACATGCCGTTGGGTGCATAATTGAGAACGAATAGACGGCGTGCTACACGCTCGGAAAAGCCCTCCTGCGCATCAACCCGTTTCCAAAAATCGAGCAGAGACTCCAAATCGTCGAGCGTCGCGTCCTCGCGTAGGATTTCGTACGAGCTGTCGCTGTAGAAGTCGCGTAGACTTTTGGTTGTCGTGTCGCGGATGCCCTTCTTTGCACGGCGATAATACATATAGCGGGTGAAAAGCTCGTCGAGCGGCGTGCCCGAGGTTGGTTTGAAAATGAGGTTGGCTGTTTCCTCAAGCACTTTCCAACGCGCAACGAACTCGTCTTTGCGACCCTCGATGGAGAAGTGCTTGTAGAACTGGCTCTTAAAGATGTCAGCGTCTGCCAACGGGAGTCCACGGTCGTTCAAAGTCGAGAAGATTCTGAGCGCGGTGTCCTGGGATTCCGCTTCGATGGGAAGCAAGATTACGTTATTGAGAATGCGAGCGGCAAATAGGGCGATGTAGCTTGGCCACTCGCTTGCCATTTCGGCCATTCTTTTAGAGAAGAAGGCGTAATTGCGTGAATAGGCGCTGTGGGCCATGGGGCCCACGGAGCCGTGGCGCAATATATCTAGAAACTCATCTTTATCGGAATCGCTCGCCACCTCTGAATCGATTTTCAGTGCATTCATGTCGGGGTCGTCGAACTCATCGGTCTTCCAGACGCAGCCAGCAATCGAGTCACGCACTTTAATTGACTGCTTGTCCTTCATGTTTGCGAACTTGTCGTAAAACGCCCTAAGCAGCAACATGATGGTTGTAAGTCTCTGCTGGCCATCGATTATTTCAAGCTGGCCTGCGTCGTTCTTGAAAGTAACAATGGGGCCGAGGAAGTATTCATCACTAGTGCTTTCGAAGGCGTCGCAGTCGTCGTTGGGAAACGCGAAGGTGAAGAGATCGTCCCATAGCGTTGCACACTCGTCTTCGCCCCAGGCGTAAGGTCGCTGGTAATCTGGGATGAGGAAGTCCGAATGCTTATCTGTAAGGAGCAGCTTGATCGTTTTCTGGTCGATGTTGAGCTTGGACATGCTGGAAACCTCCGTGCGGATATCTTTTTGCATCCAGAATTATATTTCACAGAGTAAATAAGGTGCTTGATGACGGCACGATAGGACCAGAGAGCGCGGGGACGAATTGAAGGCCCGCATCCAGCACTCTCTTTATGTTCTAGCGGTTATTAGTCCCAAATAGCATGGAGAACCGCGTGCCCACTCACTTGGGATAAATCCTTACTCTCGTTCTTCCGAATACCACCCGTACTTTGTCATCTTGAAATACGGGGAGTAAATGGCGAAATCGCAGGTGAAAGGGAGTAAAACGGCAAAGAAAAAGCCTCCGTCCCAACGCGGGAACGGAGGCCAGATTATCGTTTTTACTCACCGCCGTCGCTGGCGGCTTTGCCGTAACTCTCGTACGAAACGAAACTCAGGAGCACAGTGCAATACTCAAAAGAGCAGGTCAAAACCCTGTCAGCCTACTCCCACTCGGTGGTTATAGTTTTGCCGTCTCGTCACTCCAGTTGCACCCAGTTTTCGGCGGCATCTCGAAGTGAGTGCCGCTGAATGACGCGACGTCGCGTTTCATCGGCTTCGGGGACAAAAGCTGGGACAACTTCAAAAACCATTTTCAAACTCAGAGTATTGAGTTTTTATTTTTGTCCCAAGGGGCACGGAGAGCCGCCTTTGGAGGCTCGATATCGCCGAAAAACGCCCGTTTTGAAACTCAACCGCCTTTGAGCCTGCAAACCACCAGCTTCAACAGTAAGTGAGTCGACGCGGGTGGCTTACGAGCCGTTCACAAAACCGCAGGCCACAGGTCTTTGTCAACGATAAGCAAAGTGAATAGTCTCAGGTGGCTTGCCCATGAGTTGGCGTAAGCCTGTTTAGCAAAAGGCTAATCGGACACGACAGGCCGCCCGCATGGCGACGGCGTTTCCCGTGCGGGCACAAACAGCCCTGCGTGCCCTGTCGCGCGATATCCCAATGCGACGTTCAGAACCCTACCCGCCAAGCAGCCACCTCGCGAAATTCAGCACGAGCACGCCCTCCCGGGTATGGGGCTCATGCCTCGTGCGAGTGATGAGAATCTTCGGGAATGCATCCCCGATGGATAGAATCGGCGCAATCTCCCTCTCGAGCGTCGAATCGGCGCCGATATCGTCGCTCACATACACTTTCCTTCCCGGTTTCGAAACTTGGAAGGCAGTATGCGCAAGGATGCGTCGAGGTGCGATCCCAGTCGTACCATGCCAGCAGAGATGTCGAGGCACATTCGTTCATGCTGCAATGCGGGCATCGGAGATGAAAAACAGCCCGTCGGGTAGTCATGGGCGTGCGGGAGCCCGCATCAGTAACCTGCCTCCTCGGTTGTCCCTTCTTTGCATGGTCGTCTACATAAAGGAGGAACCAGCCATGCAGATCAGCATGCTTGCCCTTCTTGGGTCACGGACCGGGGAGGCGAGGGCCTCCGTCGGGACCGCCCCGAGCAACCGGCATATCCAAGGAATGACAAGGCTCGATCGCTGTGCTGGTCAGGATGCCGAAGCGGGCCGTCCGCCAATCGGAATGCGGGTCAGGATGCTGCAACGTGATTCCAGCTGCAGGATACGGCTCCTTTGCGGTTGCCGCAAAACCTGCTGGCAACATTCTTACTATCCGAATGATGTACGCATCCCTTGGGATCGTTTCGCCTGACCAGGGCCATCTTCAGCGCCTCATCGGCCAGCTCGGCAGGCGCCTCTTCCACGCGTAATAGCCCTGGCGGGTCACCTATGCAACCAAAGATACAAAAGGAATCGAATGGCCAGAGAGGATTGCCCTTTCCGATGGTCGATTCTTGACAGGCAAACTCAAGCCTCGTTAATATTACATGGTTTGCCAGACCGAATTAACAAAGGAGGGGTGTCGTGGTTGGTCTTTTCCGCACGTGGATGAGCGCCTAGAAAGCGGCGCTGTTGTGGCGTCGCGCTGTTTTTCTGCACGCCATTTCACGATTGGACATAACCATGATATTTGAAACCTCTCGGCGCAGGTCTGTTTCGCTGTGCCATTCATGGCAATTTAAGATTTGTTTCGTATGGGGCGGGGAGCTCGTGTCGACATTGACGAGCTTGATTCTCCAAATGGGTCTCATTTGGCATATCGCCCTCACGACAGAATCATCTTCCCTCCTCTCCCTGGCATCGTTAGCAGGCTTTCTGCCGATTGCTTTGTTCGGAGTCCTTGCGGGCGCCGTTGTCGACAGGCTGCCTTTGAAACGTGTTCTCATCGGCGCCGACCTCTTCGTTGCCGCGGTGGGCGCCGCCTTGGCGATTGCCTCGTTGGCCGGCAGCTTACCTGCGTGGTCAATACTCATCGCCCTGTTTCTCCGCGCAGCTGGCACTTCGTTCTACACGCCGGCCTCCCAATCCCTCACGCCCCATCTCGCCCCGCCAGAGCATCTCGTTCGCCTATCGGGAGTGATGCAGGCGATTCAGTCCGCCGGATACATTCTTGGCGCCGCGCTCGCGGCAGTGATTTATCCTGTGGCGGGCATTACCGCCATGATTGCCCTCGACGTGCTGGGGGCGCTTTTCGCTTCTCTAGCTGTCCTCGCCGCTCAGATAGACGCAGGAGGACTCGACGAAGCCGACCGCAGCTCGTCCTTTTCCAATAAAGTTCGAGAACTTTTCTCTGAGATTTCGGACGGCTACAAGCTGATCAGGGGATACAGGGGGCTGTTCGCCCTTCTTTGGTGCGGGTTCGTCTTCGCTTTCGCGTTCTCCCCACTCGCGGCATTGTTCCCAATAATGACCTTGGGACATTTTGGCGGTAGCACGGGGGATGCTGCTTTGGTGGAGGTCCTTTTCTCCGCAGGCATGCTGGCTGGGTCCGGCATTTTGGCGGCCACGGGAGGGTTCCGCAATAAGTCGCTCACCATGGTCGCCGCGATCGCCGGCTTCGGCGTCGTCGCAATCGCATCCGGATTGCTCGGCCCGTCGCTGTTCGCCGTTTTCCTACCGGCGAGCTTTCTTATGGGCGCATGCTCCCCGTTGTACGCGGGAACCCAGACTGCCCTTATGCAGGAGCAGATACCTCCTGAGTACCTAGGCCGCGTTTTCGGCCTCTACGGAACCATCATGGCGTGGGCCATGCCCATGGGCCTCGCGGCCCCCTCCGTTTTTGCGGATCTGCTTGGAGCTCCGTTATGGTTCGTCGGCTCTGGAGCGACCATGGTACTGCTTGCGATGGCTATGCTGCTTGCTCCGAGCGTCCGAAACGTGGGGAAAAGAGATACCGGGCGGATTCAATAGCCCAAGTATTCGAAAAAAAGAGGCGGCAGCCATCGGTTCACGCGTCAGCCTTCAAGCCCTTGCGACGACGAGGTATTGCGCCGACACCCACATCGCGCTCCTTATTCGTCGCCAACTATCATTTTCGGATTTGCCGGCTTGCGCAAGGTCAAAACGCTCGCGCCGGCAATTGGGCAAAGGCGAAAAATCGACGTGAGCAATCTTTTTTGGCATAGCTGCGCTTCCAGTAAAAGGCTAATACACAAAAGGCGGTTCAACCTATGGAACTCATAGTCAAAGCTAAAGACATCTTTTTGGAATATGCCGGCCGCGATATCCTGGATATCGAAGAGTTGGAAATCTACTCCTACGATCGCATCGGCTTGGTGGGAGACAATGGCGCAGGCAAAACCAGCCTGCTTAAAATTCTGAGCGGCAATCTTACCATTGCGGACGCCGACGTCAGGCGCTTCGGCAGCATTGCCCTCATCGGCCAACTCGATGAACTCGACCTTGATGCGGCTCAGGACAGTGGTGAGATGCTCTCCCGTCTCAACGTCGCCGGAGTGGCGCAGGAGACGATGAGCGGCGGGGAGGAAACACGCGCCAAGATTGCCTCTGCACTCTCCCAGCATGCAAGCGCGATCTTCGCCGACGAGCCTACGAGCCACCTCGACCAAGACGGCATCCGCCTTCTCGTCGGACAACTCAAGGCATTTGATGGGGCTCTGCTCATCGTGAGCCATGACCGTCATTTTCTCGACCAGGTGGTAGACAAGATCTGGGAGCTCAAAGACGGCGGTATTTCCGAATTCTGGGGTGACTACTCCGACTATCTGCGACAGAAAGAAGAAGAGCGCAAAGCTCAGGCGACTCGATACGAAGAGACGATGCGCGAGCGCGATCGCCTCGAAGCCGCCATCGAAAAACAACGGAAAAAAGCACGGCAGGTCGACGCCAAGCGGAAGGCTGCGAAAAAAAGCAACGAGTATGCAGGTCGATTGGGGCATCAGAAAGCAACCGGCACCAAACAGAAGAGGATGTACCAGGCGGCTAAGGACATGGAGAAGCGCCTCGAAGCGCTCGAAGGGATTGAGGCCCCAGATAGCATTCGCGCCGTGCGGTTCCGCCAGAGCAAGGCCCTGGAACTGCATAGTAAATTTCCCATCTCGGCAGACGATTTCAGCTTGAGCTTCGGCAACTGCATGCTCTATGACCACGCGAAATTCGAGATACCGCTCGGCGCCAAAGTGGCCATCACCGGTGGCAACGGTACAGGAAAGACCAGCCTGCTGAAGGCAATCGCTCGACGCGCCGACGGTATCAACATCTCTCCCAAGGCAGAGATCGGTTACTTCGAGCAAACAGGCTACAAGTTCGACGCCCGTCAGTCTGCGATCTCGTTCATGCAGGATGGTTGCGAGTACAGCATGACCGAAATTCGAGGCATCCTCGCCTCTATGGGAATCGGACCGCGCGACCTGACAAAGGACGTTGGCGTTCTCTCGGGAGGCGAAGTCATCAAGCTGCTACTCGCGAAGATGCTGCTGGGCAGATACAACATCTTGCTCATGGACGAGCCTGGAAATTACCTGGACATCAAGAGCGCCGAAGCCCTCGAGCAGATGATGAGCGCCTATGCCGGAACGATAGTGTTCGTCTCCCACGATAAGAGGCTGGTCGAGAACGTCGCAGACATTGTCTACGAAATAAAGGACACCAAGCTAGTCAAAATCTTTCAGCGCGAATAGCCCTAAATGAGCAAGAAATAATCCCCGAACGGAGACAAGGGAGTAAAACGGCAAAGAAAGAGCCTCCGTCCCAACGCAGGGAACGGAGGCTCTTTAATCGCTTTTACTCATCTCCGTCGCTGGTGGCTTTGTCATGACTCTCGTACGAAACGAAACTCAGCGGCATAGTGCGGCACTCAAAATCGCAGGTCAGAACCCTGTCGTCCTACTCCCACTCGACAAATTCAAGTATATGAGGAAGTATTTCTCTTGAATTTACAGGTAAAATATTCGCAAATTTGCTAATATTTTACCTGCTATTTTCGGCTGTCAATTTTCTTAGTATCAAAATAGCATCACAAGAGGCTGGAAAATGCAACAGAATTATGTGGAGCTCTACATAATTCTGTAACCTTCTTTGCTGTGGTGTATCAAGTAATCTTACTGAACATATGGCGCACCTTGTCCAGGCGGCTGTTTGGACGGCGGGGCTGGATGACCGGCTGACCGACAGCGGCCTGATATCCTTTCAGCTCTGTAAGGCATACGCTCCGCCCGTTGGTGTAAAAGGCCAGATCAGTACGGTATGCCTGTATACAGCGGGCGGG